>NZ_LVWH01000026.1:0-109608 GCF_001909045.1 Paenibacillus sp. P3E
CAGCACAGATAGCTAAAAATGTTTACTTTGACTATACCCAAGAAGCCAAAGTAACAGGGATAGATACATTCGGGAATACGATCAAGGCAAAAATCTCTCTATATGATGGAAATGTTTCTTTTACAAACCTCTCTAGTGATGGATATAAGGACAAAAAGAATATATTTACAGTTGGCTTTGGGTGTTTTATAAGAGAAGTTGATTACTTGAATGTTCAGAAATCTATGAAGATATTAATAAAGAAATATGGTTTTGTAGATAATAGTCAAGGATTCTATATCCCCAAGGCTGAAGATGAATCTTTATATCTTGGTTATGAAGGGAAAACAAATGATGGGAGATACAGAATAGCAGTGAGATATTGTAAGGACACTGTTATTTATGCATGGTATCTAGTTAACCCGATTACTAAAGAAGTTGAGGTGGAGAATTAACAGATTGAACGAATTTCCGAAAAAACATTTGTCATTGGAGCAGGAATTTCCAAGTTTACCAGTGTGGCCCGCGCGTTCAATTATCGTGATTTTGAATGTGTTCATAGAAGGTAATAACATCACTTAATATAGGACCGACCTTAAGCCAGTGGGAGTTGTCAGTACAAAAACGTTAGATGAATTATCAAACAAAATAAAGAAAGGAAGAAAAAACATAGGAAATACAATATCAATGCCAAGAAAGTTTGAACATTTAGTTGAACCTCTAGGAATGTCAAATGGTTTAACCTCCGTTTTTATGGAGGTGCTAGCTATTAGTGGATCAATATTAGCAAAGACAAATCGAGAAAAAGAATTAATTATTTGGTTAGCACAACGGGATCAGTCTGTAGTAGGTATAGGAACAGTCGGTTTTGAAATAGAAGAAATGCCTTGGACTATAGACTCCTTTGAAAGAGAAAAGGATTTTATTTTGCATACCATTTCAGGTGCAATAGATGGACTAGGTTGGGAAAGATTAAGTTATGAACCACGCAAAGATTGGGTAATTGAATGTCTAGAACATTTTCACTTGATGATTAATGCCTTTGATAAAGAAAGTATAAATATGAATAGTTATTTAGAATGGTCAGAAATTGAAGAAGACGATGATAGGCCGACAATTCCAAGGGGTTACCCGAAATGCGAAAAACATGATATCTATTTGTCATGCCATTTTTGTATATTGTGTAATAATGGAAGTTAGTATTTATAGCTTACATTCGAATTTATAGCATAGTCATTGAAGCATCACATCCTATAACAGAGTATTCATGCGTTAGAATGAGATTTACAATAGGACTAAGGAGTTCTAGATAGGGGAATATAGAATGAAATATTTCACTCGGGAATGGTATGAGGAAATGCAGGTATCAGGGTTTTTGGTATTCCATGAGACGGAAGAGGATTGGGAACAGGATGTGGCTTGGTATAACTCAGAAGGTTTAGACTTTGAAGAAATACGCAGGTATGATTTAGAAAATAGAAAAAATGACTTGCTTAAATTCCTCCCAGAGTCCTTTCACCCCTATATTCAAGACGGAACGATAAATTCCCGGTTTCCCTCAGACAAACTTAGAACAATGACCGAACAGTGGCGAATGGAGTACGATAGGCGAATGAGTATTATCGGGAATGAATACCGCAACTACTATTTGTCGATAAAAGACTCGCTCCCAGAGAATGTTGTTCAATTGTATGAAAACTCATTACACGATGCAAAAGTAACTTCACTCGAAATACCTTCTGAAAATATTTTAATCATGACCCTGGATTGTAGAGGAAGTTATTATTATCAAACCGATATCAAAGTAACCTTTACAGGAGTGAAGAGTTTAGAACTTCAAGACTTAAGTGTAGGCAGTTACTGGCTATATAATGAAGTTTACTCCAATGAAGCCGGATTTCAGCTTAACGTTTTATTTGACGGTCCTTTAGTGGAATTCACGCTCACTGCGGATAACGTTATCATCGAGATTTCTTCATGAAATCGGGGAGAGCTATGACAAAAGTCCACAAGTATACATTGGAGCAATGAAACTATATAGCTGCACGCTTCAGAAAAGATTCACTTATACCTTCTTTTATCCTCCGGGATGAGGGAAGGTTTTTCTGTATGCTTATCTGTTACAACGATTTGCAATATTGAATGAAGTTTTCCAGCCATTGTATCGTTACCGTTTCACGTAAAATAGCTCCATCCAATATGAAATAATCGCCAAAATCCACGCTATCATGTGGTGGAATACTTTGGTGACGTTCATTGTTTTTGCGTAAATGTTGCAGCCTCTCCTGATGCTGAAGCAACTGATGCTCTAAGAGGTGTATCCGGGTTGGCACATCCAGATGATTCGAAAAATACATTCTAAGCCGAAACACATCTTTGGGAGTGGGTTCTAAAGGCTCTGCTTGTTTTAACCATTGCAAAAAAGCTGCTTTGCCCTCCTCCGTAATCGAATACATTTTTTTCTCCAGGATTTCTCCGCTAATTTGGATTTCGTAAACGATAAGTCCCTCGTCAAACAGTTTTTTTAATTCCGGATAGATCTGGCTGTGCTTTGCATTCCAGAATTCACCTAAATCTTTGCTGAATTCTTTACCAATATCATAACCCGTCATAGGTTCGTTATTTAGTAACCCCAAAATGGCATACTTTAAAGTTCTCATAAGGCTCGCTTCTTCCTATACATTTCGTCTTTTTGATTTGTTAAGTATAGCATATTTTGGGGCTCGCAATAAGGATTGATACAAGCCTCGCACAACATGTATTTCAAAACATATAAATACATACATGTTTATATTGATATAAATAATATCCTGTGTTAATATGTACTCAAATGGTGTGAATAAATTCACAATACAATTTGAAGGAGAGAAGAATCTCAGTGGAGCTTACGAAAAAGCGATGGATTATTCTGATTGCAAGCTGCTTTATTAATCTGTGTATTGGATCAATTTACGGATGGAGTGTATTTGCTGCCCCAATGGCTGAGTATTTGAGCAATGTCACAGGACGTACTTTAACACCGGGGGATTTGGCTATTGCCTTTACCATTACAAATTCAGTAGGGCCAATCACGATGATTTCTGGTGGGTGGATCAATGACCGATTTGGACCCAAGAAAGTTATCTTTGCAGGGGGCTTGTTATTTGGAGGCGGTATGCTTTTATCAGGGTTTGCAACATCTGTAGGCTTCCTGGTATTTGCTTACGGTATCGTACTCGGCCTTGGTACAGGAATGGTTTACGGATGCACGATCAGCAACTCGATTAAGTTTTTTCCTGACAAACGGGGTTTGGTTGGCGGTGTAACCACGGCAGCTTATGGATTGAGCTCAGTGATAATCCCTCCGATTGCGAACGGGTTAATAAGTACTTCTAGTGTAAAAACGGCATTCATTATACTCGGTATCGCATTTCTTGTGATTATATGTGCTGCTTCTTTCTTCATCGAGAAATGCCCATCTGATTTTGTTCCGTCCGGATGGACACCGAAGGCTGTACATGTTGGCCGCTCTTTGAAGAATGACAAGGACTGGAAAGGCATGCTTGCCAATCCACTATTTTATGTAATGATTGCGTTATTGATCAGTGGAGCTTTTGCCGGACTAATGTGTACATCCCAAGCTTCACCTATCGCACAGAAGATGGTTGGCCTGTCTGCGGCAGCCGCTACGACCGCTGTTTCCATATTGGCTCTTTTTAACACGGGTGGACGAATCATTGCAGGCTATATTTCAGACAAAATCGGTCGAATCAATACTCTGGCCATTTCTTCTCTCTTTTCGGTAATCGGACTCACCTTGCTGTATTTATCCGGCGAAAACAGTGTGGCGACCTTTTATATCGGTATTTCGGTGATCGGATTAAGCTTTGGCTCACTGATGGGGGTATTTCCCGGATTTACTGCGGATCAGTTTGGTGCAAAAAATAATAGTGTGAATTATGGCATTATGTTCATTGGATTTGCAATCGCAGGATATTTTGGGCCGTCCATTATGAAGAATGTATACAGCGTAGACGGTAGTTACCAGAGAGCCTTTGTCATTGCAGCTGTTTTTGGAATCACCGGATTTGTCCTGACATTTGTATATAAGTGGGCTGTCAAGTATCAGCAGACGGCTGCTAATAAGAATCAGAAGGCTATCATTTAAATGTAAGAAGAATCATCTACAGAGAAGGAGTAAGAAAGCATGCACAGAAAATATCCAAACTTAAGCAAGCCCATCACCATCGGCAATGTGACTTTTAGAAATAGAATGTTTGGCGCACCTATGGGAGGAACAGATATTACAGCTGACTGCACCATAGGTCCTAAATCTACCGCTTTTTATGAATTAAGAGCAAAAGGCGGCGCTGCCTCAGTTACAGTCAGTGAAGTTGTAGTTCACCCCGAGACAGAAGCTTCTCATATGTATCATCTGGATTTGGGAACAGTGGATTCTTTGGCCAGCTTTACGTATACAGCAGATGCTATCCGCCGTCACGGGGCTATTGCCAGTGTGGAGCTATCCCATTCGGGTCAATATGCAGGAACTTATCTGACTGATAAAAATAAGAAACAAGGACTTGCCCAGTGGGGCCCCAGCCCCGGGGTGCGCCCGGACGGCAGAGAAGTTAAGGAGCTTACGCAAGAACTGATTGATGACATTGTAGCTGCTTATGGTACCTGTGCGGGACTTGCGAAGCGAGCAGGTTTTGAAATGATTATGGTTCATGGCGGGCATGGTTGGTTGATTAATCAGTTCTTTTCTCCTCATTTCAATCGCAGAACAGACAAGTATGGCGGAGCTTTGGAGAATCGGGTGCGTTTTGCCCAGGAGGTGCTTGACAGTGTCCGTGAAGCTGTTGGCGTTGGTTTTCCCATAGAGTTTAGAATGAGCGGCTCCGAGTTGTTTGAAGGCGGCTATGATCTGACAGAAGGGATTGAAATTGCTAAATTACTGGAATCAAGGATCGACCTGCTACATGTATCTGCCGGAACGTATCAGACAGGGTTTGGTATCACACACCCTTCTATGTTCTTGCCTCATGGCAGTAATGTTTATCTTGCGGCAGAGATTAAGAAGCATGTTAGTGTTCCGGTTGCAACGGTTGGCGGATTAAATGACCCTGCTCAAATGGAAGAAATCATTGCCAGCGGTCAGGCGGATGTTGTAGAAATGGCCCGTGCCCTCCTGGCGGATCCCGAGCTCCCCAAAAAGGTGATGAGCAACCGGGATGAGGATATTATCAAGTGTCTGAGATGCTTCACCTGTATGGCAGAACGTGCCGAAACATCCACAAGACGCTGTACAGTTAACCCGCTCATTGGTCGTGAAATGGATGGAACCGAAATATATCCTTCTCCTAATTCACGCAAGGTTTTGGTAGCTGGCGGAGGCCCGGGTGGACTGTATGCCGCGCTTACCGCAGCTAAACGCGGACATCAAGTCATTTTATGTGAGAAGTCTGATGACGTAGGGGGTATCTTGAGGGGCGAACAGGCCATTCCATTTAAATATGAGATGTATGAGTTGGGAGTAACTCTCGGAAAACTCGCCAAGGACGCCGGTGTTGAGATTCGTTTGAATACACCTGTGACTAAAGCGTATACTGAGAAAGAAGAGGTTGATGCGTTAATTATTGCCGTCGGTTCCGCAGCCATTGTTCCTCCAATCCCTGGATTAAACGGAGATAACGTAGTCGTTGTGAATGACTATTATCTGGAGAAGGACAAGGTCAGTGATAGCGTAATCGTATTGGGAGGCGGTCTGGCAGGCTGTGAAGCCGCCATTCACCTTGCCCAGGAGGGTAAGACTGTCCATCTGGTAGAGATGAGAACGGAGCTGGCTCCAGATGCTAATATCAGACATCGTCCCATTATGCTGAAAGAAATTGAAAAGAACAACATTCAAGTGCATTTAGGATATAAAGGGCTGCGTGTCACACAAGAAGGTGTGGTTTGCGCGGAGCCAAATGGGGAAGAGGTTCTTGTTCCGGGTACTTCGGTCATTTGTGCGCTTGGACAACGAGCTAGAAGAAATGTAGTAGATGAGTTATTGGATTGCGCACCTTATGTTGCCCAAATTGGGGACTGCGTTAAGGCATCAACGATTACGACTGCAATCTATCAAGGCTATCATGCCGCACTTGATATTTAACGCTGCTAAACCTTCTTTCATCCTTCGGGAGGAGAGGAGGTTTATTTTTGTTTGGTGAGATAGTAGCTGAAACTAGAAAAAGACGATGGCCAGCAATCCGATTAAATAAATTAATCTGTGATTTGCTGGCTATCGCCCTGGTTGTTGAAGCTATTGAATCATTCCTTGCAAAAGCACTGTCATCATTTTAGCGGCCTCAGCTCTGGTTGCGCCGCCTTTAGGATCGAATGTGTTATTGCCTTTGCCGGACAGGATTCCTGCCTTCTGCAAGGCGGTTACCGCATCCATTGCCCAGGTACTAACGCTGCTGCTGTCTGCAAAGCCTGCGCTGCTGCTGTTGGCAGGCAGTGCGTAGCCCGCAAGATCAGCATACCGCCCGATCATGACGCTGATTTCCTCGCGGCTGATGAAGGCATTCGGATTGAAATGATGGTTGCCTGCCCCATTCACGATGTTATTCGCGGCAGCCCACGCTACATAAGGCAGGTACCAGTCACCGGCTTTGACATCGGTAAACGCTGAGGAGGAATACCCTGAGACATCCGCATTGGCGAGTCCTGCCAGCATTTTGGCGAATTCTGCCCGGGTAATCCCCTTATCAGGTGCGAATGTGTTGGCGCCTGTACCGGAAATAATGTGGTGCGCAGCCAGGTAGGTAATATAGCTGCTGCCCCAGTGACCGGAAGTGTCGCTAAAGCTGATTTTGTTATAGCCTACGGCGTATTTGCTGAGATGATCGGTTAACAAAGTTACTTTTCCTGTACTCTGGTTATATCCTGACTTGGCGACCGCTTTAGGCTTGCCGCTACTGTCAATGTAATAGGCGGTAATGGCGTTAGCATCTTCACCTTGGGCGAGCTTGAACGGAATACTGATCTTGAGGCTTCCGCCTCCAAAGCTGGTCAGGCTTGAAGCGCCAGACTGAACGGTATACTCCAGCATAGGCCGTGTGCCGACCAGACTTGCTGCTTCAGAAGAAAGGCCGGCAGTAGCTGCTGGAGCGATTCCTATGCGGATACTGTCTCCCCCGGCGTTTTTCAACGACCCCAAGGCGGATTTGTTAAAAGATATGCTTCCGAATTGGGTTACAAGTTCCACTTCAGCAGCTTTACTCTCGAACAGCTTGCTGATGGCATCCTTGGAAAGTATGATTCCAACTGACTTTGCATGGTCTACGGTTCCCACATTCAGCTGTACTGAGATCTTTGCTGCGGTAGAAGAGCTGACCTTAGTCAACAAGTCAGTAATTTGGGAATCCTTAATCGTTGCCTCTGCTTTCCCGCTGGAATCGGCAGTTGCCGTTACCGATAGGCTCTGCTTCCCGTTATCTGTCCCCGGACTGGATGCGGGACTTGGAGCAGCCGAAGGCACAGGGGAAGGTGTTGGCGTTGCCACTGGACCATTCCCGCCAGAAGAAGAGCTGGAAACGGTGCTCAAGGATGATTTTAAAGGACGGCTTGAGTTATCCGTAAGGTCATAAGCGATGACAGAGAACGAATAGGCTGTGCCTGGAGTCAATCCGGTTACATTATAGGAGTAGGTAGCACCGGTTACGGTGTGAAGCAGTGTGCTGTCACGATATACGCTATAGCTGACTACCCCTTCGTTGTCTATCGCCGCCGGCCAATTCAAGGTAAGGCCCGATTGGGTACTATTTGAACCGGTCAGTTTGGCGTCTGCCGGCCAGCTTGGTGCCTCGAGGTCTACAGCGAGCTGGATGCTGTTAGCGTTATAGATGACCTTCATTTTGTATTGGCTGGGCAGCCCCGTTGTCTCTACGGAAGAAAATTCTCCGCTCCGCTGATCCTTACCATGGGTGATGAGTGTAATCACACCGTCAGGTACGTAGTTATTTAAAAAGTTCAGATGTAATGTACCGCCAGCTTGTACTTTGCCCTGAATATCGAGCAGATCGTTTGTACTGCTAAGGTTCAGTTTAAGTGTGCCACCGGCCGATTGGCTGAAATTCCCGCCGATACTCATCTGTCCAGGAACATTCTGAATCAGGGTTCCTCCATGGTTTGCCACATCGCCGGTTCCGAAAGCTGTCGCCGAATTTCCTTCAAGCGTACCTTCATTCAGCTGTGTACCTCCGGAATAACTATTGTTCCCCTGAAGCTTGAGCGTCCCTGTTCCCTTTTTGGTCAGCCCGCCTGTGCCGGAAATGTCATTCCGCCAGCGGTCCAGGGCATTGAAGCCGCCTTGATAAGTGTCCATGGTCACTGTAACGTCATTCGCAAAAGCACCATAGCCATCTGCTGCGGCAAAGAGATTAAGCCGTCCCCATCCTTCCGGGTCATCTAGCACAGGATAGCCGGAGGGAAGCCCTGTCGTGGCTAAGACCCAGCGGCGCTGCGTGTCGTCCAGGTATGGCAGGCGTGTTTCGAGCAGGACTTCTGCGCCTTTTGGAACCACCACTGGCTTAGTTGTGGATTGGATCGGACTGAATCCGTAGGTCAAACGCTCTGTGTAGTCTTGTTTATTCTTGGCGTAATTGCTGAACCGGTCTTCTGCTGTGCCGGTCTGTGTCAACAATAGACTCTGCGCATCGTTATACGCCGTCTTTTTCAAAAGGCTATTGTTCGGTTCATTCAACGCAGCAGCGGATACCGCCGTAGCCATGACCCGTGCTCCCATTACATCAAGCGGTGAGTGCATTCCGGCAAAGATACGGTTGTTTCCAAGTTCCGATGCCCGGGTAAGTAGTTCCTGAAACCGCTCCGGTACAGCATAGGCCATCGCTATTGCACTCAGGTAGGCGGCATTGGTATGGCCGCTTGGAAATCCGCCGTCGTTGCTGGGGTCAGCATTGATTGCAGGAACAAGGGACGGCACTACAATGGCCGGGCTGCTCCAGCGAAACGGGCGGGGATATTTATAATAGGTCTTTGACGGACTAGTTGAAGCACTGCTGTTGCGGAAGGTATTCACCAAGCTCACGATGCTGCCGAGACTGGAATTCGGATCGCCTGAACCATATTCTCCGCCGTTTCCCTGATCCTCATATTTAACCGTTGTGGCATCTGCGGGAATACCGGTGATTGTTGTCGTTGCTCCCACATGAAGTCTGTAGATATCGGTCAGTGAACCCAGGCCGTCCATGACGCTGTAGCTCTGTTTTCTCCGGTCATCCAGGTAGGCTGCGTCAGCTTCACTGGAGGTTCGTTTGGCGGCCATGTCTACCACCTTTTGGATGTTGGCATCCAGCACGCTGCTGTTCAATTTCGTGCTATCCCAGGTAGCACCAGGAGTCCACAGTTGTTCAAAACCGGAAAGAGTCCCGATCGCGGGGTTTGAGAGGGTCGTTTTGTTGGAGGAAGTATTGTTTTTGTAATTGTCTACATAATACCCCCAGGCCGGTGCAGGTGGCAGTGCCACTGATTCCGGGATGGGAGACGCGTTCGCACTCGCAACCATTCCACTTATGGAACTTAAAAGTAATGACAGACCCAAAGCTGCTGATACTTGCTTTTTCCTAAATCCCATTCTCAAAATGTATCACTCCTCTGTTTTAGTTCGACATCACTGTAGCATTCGGGTGATCCGGGCCTCAATACAACAATTTCCCTATTCTATAAAAATCGTATGTTCTCTTTAGAATCAGGCTTCTTTACATAAACAGGGTCCATGTATAACGCTCTGTGAACATATTTCCAATAAGATTAGGAGATGGTTAAGATGCTTCAACACTTTCGAATCTGGAGACAACAACGATGAAAAAAAACGGGAACTCTGCTTTTGCCAACCTCGCTATTTCCTATGTAACGATCGTGATGGTCATTGTCCTTTTGCTCTGCTCCATCTTTTATATGTATTTTCCTAAGAACTATAATGAAGAAATCCAAAAAAAGAATCAGATTATCCTGGAGAGTGCAGCCAACTATATCGAATCGTCTGTGTTTCAGCGGGTGCAGCAAATCTATCTGGATCTTTCCCTGGGTGAACCTGTCAGCATTGATGTATTTGCCAAAGATACCCTGCAGGGCAATCATGGCACTGTACTGGATCTGCAGGATCTGCTTAAGAATGAAGTCGCGGATCATGCGGACATTGTTTCTGCGGTTCATTTGTATTATCCCAAGCAAAAGATCATGATTTCGTCAGATTCCGGGCTGCGATACTTGGATCAGGAGCGTGAAGACGCAGCCGCGGCAGTAAGCTGGATGGAACGTTTGCAGAACAGTGATTCAAGCTTTGTGTGGACCGAAGCGCACATGGCACCCCAGGACATCAATAGGAGTTTGTCAGACGATACCCTAGTGGACCCTATGATTTCATACGCACATAGCTATCCTTTTCACTCCACCGGTGCCGATTGCGACCTGATGATTGCTGTCGATATGAAGGAGGAGGCCATCAGCGGAATTATCCGGCATATTATGCCTTCTGATTATAAGAACACTTTTGTTATGGGGCCAAGCGGGACGATCCTCTCTGCGGCGGATAAGGGGATACTGGGCCATAGCGCGGGAAGCAGCTCGCTTATCAACAAAATTCTGTCTTCCACAGCGGTAGCTGAAAGCTTCACGGATAAGATAAACCGGGGGTCCCATGAGGTTTCTTTTCACACCTTTCCATCCAATGACTGGAAAATATATAACATTACTCCTACAGACAACTACTATCAGAAATCGATTCTATTGCAGAGGACGGTACTCCTGATTTGTCTGCTGGCGGCTATCGTAGGTATGATCCTGTCCGGTATTTTCACCGTCGCCATTTATGACCCCCTGAAGCGCTTAAGGGACAAAATGAAAGGCATGTTCGACAATACCCCGGATGCCGGGCTGAATGAATACACGCTGATTGATACAGCCATCAACAAATTGACCCGCAAGGTGAGCAGCCTCGAAGAAACCCTGCAAGCCAACAGTCCGGTCATCAAGCATAATATCGTGCTCAATCTCCTGAATAACAGCTACAGTGAGGAGGAACTTGTAGAGCAATTGCAATCCATCCATATTCCCATAGCGTATACCCGCTACTGCTGCATGCTGATAGACCCGTTTAGCCCGGGTTTCAAAGCGCTCCATTCCAAAACCGCGCAATTTGTTCTCTACCGGATGATTAATCAGTTGGAAGCTGCGGATTTTGCTGGATGCCACATCATTGCGGAAGAGCTTCCGGATAAAAAAGTAGCGGTTATTGTGTGTACAGACAAGGCGGAGGAAGGACTGCTGGAGCAGATTTCAGGCTTCATTCTTTCAGAGGTGAAACGCAGCTTTGACCTGAAATTCAAAATCTCCCTGGGCTGCTGGGTGGGGCGTTTTATGGAGGTGCATAAGAGCTTTGGTGAAGCGAAGATTCTTGCTAAATATGGATTCCTCCTGCCTGAGGTTTCCGTTATTAAGGATACAAGCCTGCTGGAGAGGGAGGTCAGTCCTAACGAAATCCCGCAGGCGGTTCTGCTGAAATTCAAAGAAAAGCTTCAGGCAAGGAATATTGAGGGTGCTTTTGCAGCCGTTGACCATCTGTTGGATCAGATGCGGGAAGGGGTGTACTCTGCAGATTACTGCCGCTTTATATTACTGAATACGGTTTCGGTATACTCAGATTATCTAATAAGTGTGAGGTATACCCCATCGGATCATGTGAAAATTAATTTATACAATGAATATACTTCCATTCATGATATCAACGGCTATAGGGAATGGCTGACCGATTCCATAGCGGTGTGTATTAGTCATATGGAGAAGCGGAGCGACAATCGGACGAGCGAGAGCATTGAGGCGGTTAAGCAATATATCAGCTCACATCTTTCGGAGGAGCTTTCGCTCGATACGGTTGCGGGCAAGGTCTTTCTAAGCCCCAAATATCTCAGTAAGATATTCAAGGAAGAAACCGGGATGAACTATATTGAATATGTGACCGGGAAAAGGATGGAAAAAGCCCTGGAGCTAATGGCTAACCATAATATGACCATCGAGCAAATTGCGAACACCGTTGGATATGGCACGACAGCTTATTTTATCAAAAAATTCAAAGAGAAGAACGGTTATACCCCTAAACACTATATACGACAATTAATGGAGCAGTCATAGGAGGCCGTGGACATGAAAATGAACCGTCTTCAATCGCTCTCGTTCCTGTTGCTGCTGATGATGCTGATGTCTGCTGTCGGTGGATGTGAAGCTCCCGGGGATACCGGAGAAACCGCTCAAGCGGCACCTGCGCGGGACAGCGCCTACACCATCTCCTGGACGATGCATCAGAATGAGCCGGTTCCCGAAGATGCACAAATGATTGAATATATCGAGGATAAGTTTAAGGTGGACCTGGATGTCTGGAATCTCGAAAATAATAAATATGAAGCGCTGCTGAACCTGAAGCTCGCACAAGGGCAAATTCCGGACCTGTTTCGGATCAGGCAGCCGCAGGATCTTTTGAAATACGAGTCGCAGGGAGCGCTTGCCGAAATTCCAAAGGACATTCTGCTCCACAATGCACCGAACCTCATGCAGGCGATCCATCACAATGCACCCGGATATTTGAACTATGGGGAAATCGGCGGGAAGCTCTATGGGATCCCTGTAGTGAATCCGACGAATATCTATAGAATCCCAGTTGTGTACAGAAAAGATTGGCTGGATAAGCTTGGGCTTAAGGTTCCAGAGACCTTGGCGGAGTTTGAGAAAGTCTTGTATGCCTTCACGAACAATGATCCGGACGGTAATGGCAAGAAGGATACCTATGGGCTTTCCAGTGAAGGGATGAATGTTGTTTTTGGGGCGTTTGGACAGATTGTTTTTGCTGACCAGCTGTATTTCAATGTTAAGGATCAGAACCTGGTCATTGGGGCTCTGGAGCCGGAGATGAAGGAAGCCCTGGGGCTTCTGCGAAAATGGTACAAGGACGGTATCATTGATCCTGAATTCATCACCGGAGAGAATAAGGGCGGCTACAAACACCTATCCCATGCTTTTATCAACGGCAGAATTGGGATGACCTCGATGGGCAACTATTATCACTGGATTCAGGCCGGAGATTACATGGATTTAGATCCAACAGGTAAAGAGGTACCTGTAGAGGCCACGTTCAATGCACGGGAGCTTGCAGCCAAGAACAAGGACGCCAGGATCATATTCGGGCAGCCTGTGACCGGCCCCCAGGGGAAAAGCGGCTCGAAGGCTTATGATATGCTGATGAGCTTCACGGCGATTGGTGCCGATGCCGTCAAGGAGCCGGGGAAGCTGGAGAAAATTCTGCAAATTCTGGACTATGTCAGTGCGAATCCGGATGAGGATGAAGCGATGTCCATGCTGTACGGGATTCAGGGGGTACACTGGGAGTGGTCGGACAAGTCCAAGGGGGATTTCATGATCCTTCCTCCATTTGATGCCATCACCAATTACACCAACCGGATTGGCGCCGGAATCGGAATGACCGTTCCGCGCAAGCCTATGGGCCGCAGAGAGCAGTGGGCCTCGACCTTGGGCTTGGACAAGAATGGGATATACAACGCCATGAAGGTTTCCACCCCTTCACTCATGAAGTACAGCGCTGGGCTGATCAAATTAAAAAACAAAGCCTATATTTCCATCATCACCGGGGACCAGCCCTTAGATTATTTCGATTCCTTCTTCAAGGAATTTATGGGAGCGGGAGGTAAACAGGTTTTGCAAGAGGCGAATGACTGGTACCATATGGAGCCGGAAAATGGATAGGAGATAGAATGGATATAAAAAACCGCGTAAGCCGGAATTTCTCCGGTTTACGCGGTTTTATATTTAGAGCCATCCTTTATGGCCATGTTGGTTAGTTTAGTTGAAACTTTAGTGGTACTTCACCGATTTGATCCGTGCCTCTTCCTGATAGGAGAGCGGGCTTGGCGATGGTGGAGTATGCAGGTGACGTTCTGCCGAATATTCGATTTTCCAGTAATCCTCTTCTTCCGAGGTCATCCATGGTTGCCACATTCCCGATACCCAATTCTTAAGTTCTTTAAGTCCTGCCAGCATTTCTTCCATCCTCCTTGGGCTATGAAATCTATGGTTCAAAGCTCCTTTTGGTTACGCTTTCATTATAGCACATAAAATCGATATTGAAAGATGTGTCCGCCTGAAACAGACAGAAATTTGTGAACAATTTGCGTAGATAAAGGGAAGTGTACCTGTTGGAAAGATATGTGTCCACTCAGTGGAGACATCGTTGATTGTACCTGAAGTGTAGGGGGAAAGTAGCGAAAGGCAGCTGTCATCAAAAAACGGCTGCCTCCGTTTGGAGGGAGCCGCTTGAACTAATTTATAGGACAGAGCTGTTATTTGATCCGTTTCAATGCTGCTTCCTGGTCAATGGATCGTCTGGACAGCAAGTCAAGTGTGACGTCATGTCCCCGCAGCGTTTCTTCGATACGCTCTATGGTGTCACGGGTGGCAATCACTTCAGCATTCACTTCCGATACGGCCTGCTGGATCAGCGGGATCAGCTTGGTGTCCTCCTTAATGCTGGCGATCTCGGATTTGATGTCACTGATCTCGGATTTCATGCCACTAATCTCGGATTTTATGTCACTTAAGTCAGACTGTACACCAGTTATAGCAGTAAGTATTTGTTGAAGTACGGGGTCACTCATCGTCACAGCTCCTCAGCTACTCATAATAAATTATCGATGGATGATGGATGCGGGAGGGGGTTCTTCATCGGTGTAATTTTGATTCATTATAGCATAAATGAGGGTGGACAAGAATTGGAAAAAGCATGAACTCGGATGGATTCCCCGTGAAAAAATGGAAACCTATAATTCTGACTGGTTTTTACACTAATTAATGGGATATTTTCCATTTGAAAAAGGTGCTATATTGATTTGCGTAAGCGGTTTCAAAAAACAATGAGGGAGGAAACAACTTTTTATGGCTAAAAAGAAATCGTTCCTGTCACTTGCGTTTATCGCCGTTTTACTGCTTGCCATGGTTACACCTGCGGTATCCGCTGATTCATCGGAACAGGCACCGCACACCAACGCTGCAGCCGCAAATCTGCAATCTTATGTGGATGCGATGCAGCCAGGCTGGAACCTGGGGAATACGCTGGATGCAACGGGGGCGGATGAGACCTCTTGGGGCAATCCGGCTGTTACTCAGGAACTCATTAAGAAGATTGCTGCCCAAGGGTACAAAAGCATTCGCATTCCAGTAACCTGGGATGTTCATGTTGGAGCCGCTCCGGGATATACGATTGATCCGGCCTATTTAACCCGGGTTCAGCAGGTCGTGGACTGGGCAATTGGCGAAAATCTGTATGTTATGATCAACCTCCATCACGATTCCTGGTTGTGGATCAGCAAGATGGAGCAGCAGCATGATCAAGTGTTAGCCCGCTACAACGCCATTTGGACACAAATCGCAAGTAAGTTCAAGAACCACTCCAGTAAGCTGATGTTTGAGAGCGTCAATGAGCCGCGCTTCAGCGATGGAGGCACTACCGATGAGAACAAGGCGCTCCAGATGCTGGACGAGCTGAATGTATCTTTCCACAGCATTGTCAGAAACTCCGGTGGAATGAATGCCACCCGTCCGCTTGTGCTCCCTACTTTGGAAACGTCTCCAACCCAGACCCGCATGGATTCGCTGAACAATACAATCACGAAGCTGAACGATTCCAACTTGATCGCGACCGTGCATTATTATGGCTTCTGGCCGTTTAGCGTCAACATTGCGGGATATACCAAATTCGATACGGATACCCAGAATGACATTAATACCACTTTCACGAATGTATATAATACCTTTACTGCTAAAGGAATTCCGGTCATCGTAGGCGAATACGGTCTGCTTGGATTTGACAAGAACACAGGTGTGATTGAACAAGGCGAGAAATTGAAATTTTTTGAATATCTGGCCTACTATCTGAAGTCCAAACAAATTACGCCGATGCTGTGGGATAATGGCCAGCACTTTGGCCGTACCACCTATCAATGGTCTGATCCTCAGCTATACAATATGATGAAAACCAGCTGGAGCAAACGTTCATCTACTGCTGAAAGCGATCTCATCAACTTAAAAAAAGGTGCATCTGCAAAAGACGTGACAGTGAAGCTTAACTTGAATGGAAATACACTGTCCTCCATCTTTTTCGGGAGTCAGCAGCTGGTGCAGGGAACTGATTATACACTTAGCGGCGACCAGCTAACCTTCAAGGCTGCCCGGCTCACCAGTCTTATATCCTCCGGCATGCTCGGTGTGAATGCAGTATTGACTGCACACTTCAACAAAGGGGCAGACTGGAACTTTAACGTGATTCTGTATGACACGCCGGTACTAAGCAATGTTCAAGGGACTACCAGTTCATTTAAGATTCCTGCTGTCTTTAATGGGACTACCCTGGCTACGATGGAAGCTGTATATTCCACAGGCGGCAATGCGGGTCCACAAAATTGGACGCCGTACAAGGAATTCGCTTATGCATTCACGCCTTCCTACAGCACGAATGAGATCAGCCTGCTGCCGGCCTTCTTTAACGAAGTCAACAATGGTGATGTCATTCTGAAGTTCCATTTTTGGAATGGTGAAATGGTAAGCTACAAAATTACGAAGAACGGGACGAGTGTTACCGGAGTAACGATGTAGTTGAATGGAATAAGCAAGAGCCTTCTTTTATCCTTCGGGCTGAAAGAGGGCTTTTTTTGCCATGGAGAGTACATAGGTAAACTATTTAAATTTAGAAATATACAAAATAGGGTAATGGGTGTAAAATTGCTTTACTTGAGTTTCCCGGAACACGGACAGCGAACCTATGATCTCGCAAAACGGATTTCGTCAGTAAAGGACCGGCAGCCGTTTCCACTTGTTACACATCCTTATGTGAATTAATTCGCATGTGCAGATCGTATATCGCCAGTCCGGCCTGAAGCAGGAAGAGAAGCTCAGAAACCAATCAACAGAGAAGATGGAGGCTACCTAGGAACATGAAGAGAACAAACTGGAAACACCTGATGATGCTGTTAATGCTGGTTGCTGCGTTTAGTATGGTGGCGGCGGGCTGCGGCTCAAATACGAACAATACAGGCAAGGCAGATACAGGAAATGCTGCTGGAGACACACCGGCTGCAACTGAGGCACCGGCAGAGACTGCTGAACTTACCCTGGGACTGTTGCCTTCGATTGATGCTATTCCATTCATTTTGGCTCATGAGCAGGGTTTTGACAAAGAGCATAATGTGAATCTCAAAATTCAGACCTTCAAGAGTGCCAAGGATCGGGATGTGGCTTTTCAGGCCGGCAAGGTGGATGGCATCAGTGCCGATCTGGTGGCCATCTCGATTTATAACGAAGCGGGCCTGGATGTGAAGATTACGAGCACTACCACTGGCGAATTCGATCTGCTGACCGGTAATGACGAGATTCAGGATGTGAAGGATTTGAAGGGGAAAACAGTGATTTTATCCAAAAACACCTCAACCCAGTATACGGTGGCTACTATGCTGAAGCAGGCGGGTCTGACGGAAGCTGATATTAAGGTGACTGAAGTGCCGCAAATCCCAACCCGTCTGGAACTGCTGAAGAACCATAAAGCCGATGCTGCTGTATTACCCGAGCCTTATGTTACTATGGGCAAAGCGGCGGGGCTGCGCGTGCTCAGTTCGACCAAGACCGCAGGAGTGAATCCGTTTGTGCTGGCCTTCCCGCAAAGCGCGATTGATGCCAAGGGGCAAGCCATTCAAAATATGTACGCCGCATATGATGAAGCAGTAGCCTACATGAAATCACATGAACAGTCAGAGTATATCGATCTGATTATCAAGGAGGTCGGCTATCCGGATACCTTGAAGGATCAGATTACAGTGCCGGCATACCAGCCGGCGAACCAGGTAGATGTGAAGGAAGTGGAAGCGGCGTTCGCCTGGGCACGGGAAAAAGGCCTGCTGACCAAAAATATATCGGCTGAAGAAGTGATCTCCGATGTCCAGTTTAAGAAATAGCGGCCTTCGCATCAGGGGCCTTCAAGTAGAATATACAAGCGGACAACCGGCGCTCGGACAAGTCAGCTTGACCTTGCCTGAGCATGGGATCTACACGATTATCGGGCCTTCCGGCAGCGGCAAATCCACGCTGTTGCGCGCGGTAGCGGGATTGCTTCCAAGTTATGAGGGTGAATTGCTGTTCAACGGAAAATCCGTACATGACAAAGAAACACTGATCGGGCTTGTCCCGCAGAACTACGGGCTGCTGCCCTGGAAAACCGTCCGTGATAACATTCGGGTGGCTATGCGGATTACAAGTCCGGACCGGGAGAGCAAGAGAGTCATGGAAGCGGAAATTTCCCACTGGCTGAAGTCGATGGGGATAGCTGAACTCGCCGGACGCTACCCGCTCTCACTCAGCGGAGGTCAGCAGCAGCGGGTAGCCATTGCCAGGGCGTTTGCCATTCGGCCAACGATTTTGTTGCTTGATGAGCCATTCTCCGCACTGGACGCCATTACCCGTGAAGCGCTGCAGCAGATTTTCCTGGACAATTGGCTGGCACATCCGGCAACCACATTATTTGTTACTCATGATGTGGAGGAAGCAATTTTACTCGGGCAGAAGGTGATCGTAATGCCATCCGCCAAACAGGATACTCCTGAAATTCTCGACAATACCCCTGTGTTTGCCATGAAGCATGAAGAGAAACGGGACAGCAATGAATTCTTTGAGCAGAGCAAACGGATCAGAAAGGTAATGCTTGCGAAATGGTGAAAAAACGGGGTCTTCCACAATTACTGCGGTTATTATTTGTTTTTTTGTGTATGAACATCATTTGGTACATGGCTTATCTGCTGATGAATCACCCGATTCTCCCCAGCCCCGGAGCAGTCTATGAAGCCATGTTCCACCTGGGAGCCAGGGATGTAGCGCTGAATGTTGGGTACAGTCTGCTGCGCATCTTCGAAGGTGTGCTCCTGGCGCTGATGATCGGCCTGCTGATTGGTCTCTTGATGGGCCGCTCACAGCTGTGGAACCGGCTGCTGGACCCGGTGGTTTACCTGACTTATCCAATTCCCAAAATTGCTCTCCTGCCGGTGGTCATGCTGTTCTTCGGTCTTGGCGAAATCTCCAAGGTGCTGATGATCATGCTGATCCTGCTGTTCCAGGTCATCATCTCCGTGCGTGACGGTGTCAAGGCGATCCCCGAAAGCACTTATGATGTCTTGACCAGCATCGGCGCAAGCACAGGGCAGAAATTCTGGAATGTGACGCTGCCTGGTGCACTGTCGGTCATTCTCAGCACCATCCGGATCTCGCTTGGAACAGCGATTTCCGTCTTGTTTTTTACCGAAATTTACGGGACGGAACACGGCATGGGCTTCTTTATCATGGATGCCTGGCTGCGGCTGGATTATCCGGAGATGTACGCAGGTATTATGCTGTTCAGCCTGGTCGGCTTTGTGCTGTTCCTGCTGGTGGATGTTCTGGATTACAAGTTTATGAAATGGCGGCGTTGAAGAAGGCGGCTCAGAGATGAGCCGTTTTTTGCTTGGCACAAATATCGTCCAGTCTATCCCCAAAAGCAAATAAGTTCTTCACAACTATAGGATATGCTGTATACATAAGAAGGAGGGAAACGAAATGAAAAAAATCGGGTTAGGCATTATCGCATTAGTATTGGTTATGGGAATCGGCACGAGCGTGTATGCGGCAAGCAATGACGATGGACAAAGCTGGTTTGAGAACATGCTGCCATTTGCAAAGCAGATGCATCCTGATCTGACCGACAGTCAGGTTAAAGATATGGTGAACCATTGCCGAAGCGGGCAAGGGACTAACACGAGCGGCATGATGGACCGTACATCCGGACGCGGCGGTATGATGAATTTCTGATGATAAAAAAATGAAGATGGACCTCCGGCCCCGTAAGGGCGGGGTCTGTCTTTTTATATAGAAGGGACGGTCGTCTATGAATACTTCAACCATTCTGCTTGTGGATGATGAGACGGATATTCTTGAGGTCATCAGGGCCTATCTGGAGAAGAGCAATTATATAGTATACGAAGCCGAGAACGGTACCCGTGCGCTTCAGCTTTTTGAACGTGTGAAGCCTGATCTGGTGGTTCTTGATCTTATGCTGCCGGATATATCCGGTGAAGAGATCTGCCGCATGATCCGCAGCAGCTCAAGCACTCCCATTCTTATGCTTACCGCGAAAAGCAGTGAGGATGATCTGGTGGACGGTCTGCTGAGAGGTGCGGATGACTACATGACCAAGCCCTTCAGTCCGCGTGAACTGCTGGCACGAATAACCAGCCTGCTCAGGAGAGCACATCCCCCACAGAATCAGATGCAAGGCAGTGCCCTGAACTTTGGAGGGGGCGGCCTCTCCATTGATGCTGAACGGCATGAGGTTAAAGTGGACGGTGTACTTGCCATGTTAACTCCTCTTGAATTCAAGCTGCTGGAGTGTCTAACAAGGAGCCCCAAGCGGGCCTTCAGCCGTTACGAGCTGGTTAATCTGATCCAGGGGGATGATTTCGACGGTTTTGAACGGACTATTGATGTGCATATCAAGAATCTACGGCAAAAAATCGGCGATGATTCCAGGCGTCCCCGCTATATTGCGACTGTGTTCGGCGTCGGCTATAAATTTTTGGTGAACCGGGATGAATAAAAGCGGATTACGGACCAAACTCCTGCTATCCCATTTAGGCGTGGCCTTATGCTCTTTGCTAATCATTATGTTTCTGGTTAACCTGGTCATGAGCTTCTCCTTCGGAAGGTATGTGGAGGCGCGGCAGCGCGCGGAGGCAGGATTCCTTCTGGCTGATCTGGAGCAGGCCTATGATTCCTCAAATTCCTGGAGTATGGATACGTTAATGTCGTTGTCTCATCAGGCCATGCTGCGGGATTATTCTATTCGCCTCTATGATGCGGCCGGGAAACTCATCTGGGATACAGGGAATATGGGGATGTCGGCGGTTGCTTCAGATGAGGCTGCCAGCCGTTATTCGGTGATGGGCAACGGAGCGAATGTGGGTACACTCGAAATTCAGGGGAATGGCGGAGCAGAGCAGATGCAGAACCGTGACTTTTTGCAGATGTTCAATCGGCTGTCATGGGGTGCGCTGCTGCTGGTGCTTGGCGGAGCCTATCTGTACAGCAGATACATGGCCAAGGATCTAAGCCGGCCACTCGTGCGCATCAAGGGAATTGCGGTGCGGATGAGAGAAGGAGATTTGACGGAAAGGGTTACCCTGCCTGCCAGCAGACAGACGGAAATTGATGAGGTTGGACAGGCACTTAATTATCTCGCGGATACGCTGCAGCAGCAAGAAAAGCTCAGGAAGAATCTCACAGCCGATGTGGCCCATGAGTTACGTACCCCCTTGACCACTGTCCAGAGCTATATTGAGGCTTTTCAGGATGGAGTGTGGGAAGCCACACCTGAGAGGCTTCAGATCTGTCATGGACAAATCCTGCGGCTGGTGCAGCTTATTGATGATTTGGAAAAGCTGAATGCTGCCGAGAACCCGATGCTTCAGCTGCGGTCTGAGCGCCTGTGCCTGAATGACGTGCTCCGGGATTCAGTTCATTCCGTTGCGGGCAGACCGGAGCTGGACCAGGTAGTCTTGACGCTGAAGGAGGAGAAGGAGCACTGGGTCAGTGGTGACTATGAACGGCTGGTGCAGGTATTCGTCAACTTGTTGAATAACGCGCTGAAATTTACCAAAGAAGGTCATGTGGAAATCACCTTTTTGGAGAATCCCTCTGAGGTCATAGTAAGCATTGCCGATACGGGGGCAGGAATCGCTGAGGATGAGCTGCCTTACATTTTTGAACGATTTTACCGGGGAGAGAAATCACGCAGCCGTAAAACCGGGGGAGCAGGGATTGGACTTGCCATTGTAAAAGCAATTGTCGAAGCCCATGGAGGACAAATAACTGTATCCAGCACTTTGGGTTCAGGCACGGAATTCAATGTTCATCTGCCTAGATAAATATCCTTTGACGATGCTTCATCTGTTGTGCCGCAACGCAGGCCTCACTGTCGATAAGACAGATGGGGTCTTTTTTGCTTAAGGCTGTAATTTCCTGTCGTAAATAAAATATGGAAAAAATATGCACATATCCTTATACTTAGATAGAATAATGGAAGCATATTGAGGAGGATGAATTTTTTGGATAGACATGCAAGTAAACCGTACAGTACACCCTTCATTCATCAAACTGTCAAAACCGCACTGATTACTACAGTAGCCCTCGCTCTGTTGTTGCCCGGCGGACTGGCCGCAGCGGATTCAAGCCATACTACCGTTTCAGTGCCAATGGTTACGGAAGCTCAAGGACAAGCCGCAGTAGCCCCGGATCCTTCCAAAGCCAAGATTACGGAGGATCAGGCTGTTGCCAAACTGAGAGAGCTGTTTCCGGTGCTGAAGGATGCAACCGTATCCAATGTCCGTTTCGGGGGCGACGGGTCCCTGCCAGCCAGCGGCAATCAAATGATGTGGAATATTTCGTGGAGTTATGAGATCGGCAACTCGGGATATGGTTTTTCGAGTCAAGTGGATGCGATCACAGGTGACTTGATTAATACGTACCTGCCGTTTCCCTTTTTGAAAGAAGATGCTTATTACCCGCCTAAACTAACGCGTGATGAGGCATTGGGGCAAGCGCAGAAGTTTATTGCCAAAGCGGCGCCTTCCCTGGGTACAGGTGACATTCAGCTACAGGATAATGAGTCTATGAATGGGGCGGGGAGCAGCTTTTTCGGAGCCGTTCAATATAATTTCTCCTTCAAGCTTCTCAAAAACGGCTTGCCTACAGCTTCGGATCGGCTCTGGGTCACGGTCGACGGCAATGGCAATGTCACTCAGTTTAACAAGCCATCCCCCGGACTGACGTACCCATCGGCCAAACCTGCCGTTTCTATGGAATCGGCGCAGAAGAAGTATACGGACAGCTTTGCCTTGGGGCTCTATTATATTCCGGTTTACAAGGATGGTATTGTGGAGCGATGGGTATTGGGCTGGCGTCCGCAGGAACAGTCGCTGTATTCAATAGATGCCCAGACCGGTAAGAGAACAGACAACGAAGGCACAGAAGTCTCCTCTTTGCCGGTAACCTATGAGGCTGTGCCTCAGACTAAGGATCGATTCCAGGCGATCAGTACCGGTAAGGAGCTTACCGCCGCGGAAGCTGCAAAGCTTGTACAGCAGATAATGCCGATTCCGGCAGGACGCAAGCTTAACGACCAAATGCAGGGTAATGTCTACCCGAATACGAAGCAAAAGGTCTGGAGGCTGTCCTGGCGTGAGAACAGCAGCGCACCCATGGCTGGATTTACACCTACCTCTTACGCTGAGGTGGATGCAGTAACCGGCCAAATCTACCAATTCCAGCTGGAGCAATTTACCGGCAACACGAATGTGAAGCCGCAGCCTGCGCCTGCCGGAGGAAAGAAGCTGTCTCAGGCTGAAGCCAAGCAGCAAGCCATAACACTTGTCAATCGTTTGTACGATCAGGCCAGCAGCGTTCTCAAGCTGGAAGAGCATGGCGGGACGTGGGGTGTGCTTCCGGATGGCAAAGGCTTCCGTTTTCAATTTGTCCGTTATTACAAGAACACCCCTTTAAGCGACTCAGGTATTACGCTGGTCATGGATATGTACGGCAGACTCGAAAGCTATTCCGCAATGAGCCGCAATGATCTCGTAACGATAAAGGAGCAGCCCGCCCCGGCTATATCCCAAAGCGAGGCGCTGAAAAGCTATAAGGACCGGTATGTCCTGAAGCTTCAATATAGCCGTATAGGTGGAATGTACACCAACAATGTCTATGTAGAACCGCAGGTTAAGCTCGTCTACAGTCCACTGCCGGTCAATGAACAAGATCAATACTCCGTCTTGGATGCCTCCACGGGTAAATGGGTGCAGGTTAACACCTATTATGGCCAGAATATAGCGGCGTCTGCGGCAGTTGACCTCAAGGGCCATCCAGCGGAAAAAGCATTAACCGAATTGGTGAAGTATGGTGTACTTAGCCCGGATGCAGACGGTAAAATAAATCCGGATCAGGAAATCACCGTAGGAGATTGGTTTAACTTCATCGCCAAAGCTTCAAATCCAAACTATTCAGGATATTCGAATGCAACAGAGCCCAAGGCCGTTGCCGGTGTAAGCCCGGACAATGAGTATTATTCGGCTGTAAGCTTTGCTGTGAACTACGGCTGGATCAGCAAGGAAACTGTGCTGCAGCCTGACAATAAGCTGAGCCGCGAACAGCTCGCTGTGCTGCTGGCCTCCTTTTTGAGATACAATAAACTCTCTTCGTTCCTGGTAAATGATACCGCTGTGACCAGCCTTAGTGACAGTGCTGCTATTAAGGAAAAAGGTGCGGTGGCGCTCGTTGTGAAGCTGGGGTTATTACAGGGAGACAACGGAAAATTCAATCCGCAAAAAAACGTAACCAAAGCCGACATCGCCACCGTGTTGATGAAGCTTGTAGAACTGCAAGGCAGAGTAGACCAGGGGATCGGCCAGAACATTCGCCAGTACTAGCTTTATCTGCAGGCATAGCCAGGATGGATATAGCTTATTTAATGGTCCATGAAGTGCTGAATCTGCAAATGGAAACACAACAAAGCCTGCTCCCCGCCTGATGGCGGGATGCAGGCTTTTGTGTGTTTGGCTATACAGCCGATGTTTTTATTTACCAAGCTGTTTATCCACTTCACGAACCGGGTTTTCGCCTACGTTCTCTTCAATCTTGTGACTGCTCATGAACCAGCCGGTGGCTGCAATAATTACGAGCACTACATAGAAGGTTGCCTTCCACCAGGTGCTGTGGGCGAAATCTTCGGACAGCACACCCAGCGAAGGATGGGCCAGAGTGATGACGGCCAGCTTGACGCCGACCCAGCCGACAATAAAGAATGCGGCAACTTCGAGACCCGGACGGGAGTGGAGCAGCTTGACGAAGAAGGAGGCTGCAAACCGCATAATGACCAATCCGATGAATCCACCTGCGAAGATGACAAGGAACTGTCCACCGTCAAGACCCCCGATATTGCTGAGTCCGCTTGGCGGAAGCGCAACGGCAAGCGCAACAGCCGCCAGGATAGAGTCAACGGCAAAGGCAATATCTGCCACTTCGACCTTTAGTACAGTAAACCAGAAGCTGGACTTCTTCTTTTCAACGGCTTTCTCACTGCCGCTTTCGGCAGCCTCATCGGTAACGGGCTTCTTGAACAGCACTTTTCGGAAGATGTGGTTACCGGCAATGAACAGCAGATAGATCGCGCCAATGGCTTGTACCTGCCAGATGTCCACCAGATAAGAGATAACAAAAAGCGAACCAAATCGGAACACAAACGCCCCGGCCAACCCGTAGAACAATGCCTTTTTACGTTCCTCATCAGGAAGATGTTTAACCATGATTGCCAGTACCAGTGCGTTATCTGCGGCGAGCAACCCTTCCAGTGCTACGAGAACGAGCAATACCCATCCGTATTCTAATAATAATCCCCAATCCATTGCTGCTTCCTCCTCATTTGGATGTAAGTACCACCATTAAATCCCTGGGGTACCATTATTTTTACCAAAACTATATAAAAAAGACCTTTACCAAGCAGATCAGCCTTTGGAATAAAGGACTAACCTGATTGGTAAAGGTCTCGCTAACAATAGTTCATTGCCGATAAAACCGGAGAACATCCTCACGTTCTCGTATTGACGATTTTATCTAACAGCTACTCCCCTTTACGGGATATATTAAATTTTATTGGTTACGTGTGTGACTTAAAAGTATCATATATGACTTGAGAGCCATTGTCAATGCCTGTGAGAATAAATATCAATAGATAACGACTAGAATGGAAACGGAAACATGATATATGTAGGTTAGATAAACTAACATATGATATGGCGAAACTGCAAACAAAAGGAAAATGAGGGCTTTTTAAGCCTAAACCTAATTGACGATGTATTGGAATGAAAATATGATGAGACTAATTAAAGCGGTCAGACGAGTCGTTGTTAGGTAATATAACATAAACTCATTTGGCTCTGCCAGATAAACTCTATTAGAAATTAAGCAAATGCTTACGAAGTGAGTTTTACTGCAAAGTTGATTCAAAGAAGTAGGGCTCCGTAAAACTTAAGCAAATGCTTACGAAGCGAGTTTTACTCGATGACACATCAGGGAAGTCAATGCTCGTGAAACTTTTAGGAGGTGGGAAATGATGCAGCCATCGTCGTGTATATCAAGTGCAGCAGAGGAGGAGCTCAGCCGCCACCCTTGCTACAGCGAGGAAGCCCATCGGTTTTATGCCAGGATGCACATCCCGGTAGCTCCCGCCTGCAACATCCAGTGCCATTACTGCAACCGCAAGTTTGACTGCGTGAATGAGAGCAGGCCTGGAGTGGTCAGTGAGGTGCTTACCCCGGAGCAGGCAGAACGTAAAGTGAGAGGGGTGGCTGCTCAGCTCATGCAGCTTTCGGTAGTCGGCATTGCCGGTCCCGGCGATCCGCTGGCGAATCCTGAGCAGACGTTCGATACGTTCGCCCGGGTTAAGGAATACGTGCCGGATGTATCTCTGTGCCTCAGCACCAACGGATTGACGCTTTACCGGCATATCGATGAGATTATGGAGCTTGGTATCCGCCATGTCACCATCACCATCAATGCCATTGATCCTGAAGTCGCTGAAGAGATTTACCCTTGGGTGTTCGACGAAGGTGTGCGCTACGAAGGAAGAGCGGCAGCGGAGCTGCTGATCAGCCGCCAGCTGCTCGGTCTTGAAATGCTGGCAAAGCTGGGGATTCTCGTCAAGGTCAATTCCATTATGATTCCAGGGGTCAACGACCATCATTTACCCGCAGTGTCCAAAAGAGTAAAAGAGCTCGGGGCTACACTACACAACGTCACACCGCTTATTATCGCACCGGGCAGCCAGTACGAGCTGGACGGCCGCAAAGCGCCCCGTCCGAAGGAACTGCACAATCTGCAGGAACTCCTCGGCCGCGACGGCATGAAAGTGATGCGCCACTGCCGGCAATGCCGGGCTGACGCCATCGGGCTGCTGGGCCAGGACCGGAATCAGGATTTCCCTCTTGAAGGGATGGAGGCTGACCCGGTGATCAACCAGGAGGCCAGAGCGTTATTCCAAGTTGAGCTTGATGCGAAGATCCGCGAGCGGGTCCAGGCCAAACAGGCCAGACGGCTGCAGGAGAATGCCTCAAAGGTAAGGGTCGCGGTAGCTACCCGGGGCGGCGACAAGGTCAATCAGCATTTCGGGCATGCGACAGAATTCCTGGTATACGATACCGACGGAGCGGATGTACAGCTGCTCGGTGTCCGCAAGATACAGGCTTATTGCCAAGGCAAAGCAGACTGCAACGGTGATAAAGCCGCCACGCTGCAAGAAATCATATCCATTCTAAGTGATTGCCGCATTCTTCTCTGCTCCGGCATCGGGGATGGCCCGCGTGCCAGCCTGAACAAAACCGGAGTCTTGCCTCTCGTCCGCAAAGGTGGAATACAGGAAGCGCTTCTCGAAAGTGTGAAGTACAGCTCTTATTTTGAAAAACTAAACATTTCGAAGGGATGATGAATCATGAGACAAATAGCTTTCTACGGTAAAGGCGGTATCGGTAAATCCACAACTTCCCAAAACACTTTGGCCCAATTGGCCACCAAATTCAAACAAAGAATTATGATCGTTGGCTGTGACCCTAAGGCAGACTCCACCCGCCTGATTCTGAATACCAAAGCGCAGAACTCCGTATTGGAACTGGCGGCTGAACTGGGTTCGGTAGAGGATCTGGAGCTTGAAGATGTGCTGCAGACCGGCTTTGGCGACATCATCAATGTAGAATGCGGCGGACCTGAACCGGGCGTAGGCTGCGCTGGACGCGGGATCATTACTGCTATCAACTTTCTGGAGCAGGAAGGCGCGTATCAGGATCTGGACTTCGTATCCTATGACGTACTGGGCGACGTGGTATGCGGCGGTTTCGCAATGCCAATCCGCGAAGGCAAGGCACAAGAGATCTACATCGTGTGTTCCGGTGAAATGATGGCTATGTACGCGGCCAACAACATTGCACGCGGTATCCTGAAATATGCTACCAGCGGCGGCGTGAGACTGGGCGGGCTGATCTGCAACAGCCGTAACACTGACCGTGAAGATGAGCTGATTATGGAGCTTGCCCGTCGACTGAACACTCAAATGATTCACTTTGTACCCCGCGATAACATTGTTCAACATGCCGAACTGCGCAGAATGACAGTAGCCCAATATAACCCTGCCCATCAACAAGCTAAGGAATACGAAATCCTGGCTGAAAAAATCCTCAACAACAAAATGCTGACGATCCCTACTCCGATTTCCATGGAAGAGCTGGAAGAGCTGCTGATGGAATTCGGTATCATCGAAGATGAAGAAGCAGCGATCAAGAAGCTGCAAGCTTCCGGTCAATAAGACTGCCCAAGCCGTGATTACCCAGTCATCCGGTGAACGGAGTGGAGAGACGGCCTTCACCGGATGAACTTTCAGTGGCTGATGGTCACGCAGGCGGCTTAAGCATCCTGCACCATGATAAGGAGGGTCAATAAATGGGACTGAATATCGAAGAGAATAAGAAATTAGTAGAAGAGGTTCTGGAGGCCTATCCCAAGAAAGCAAAGAAAGACCGCGAAAAGCATTTCCAGATCAATACCGAAGAAGCTCAATCCTGCGGCACCTGTGCCCTGAAATCTAATATTAAATCCCGTCCGGGCGTAATGACGCCCCGCGGATGCTCTTATGCAGGTTCCAAAGGTGTGGTATGGGGCCCGATCAAGGATATGGTTCATATCAGCCACGGTCCCATCGGCTGCGGACAGTACAGCTGGGGTACACGCCGCAACTATGCCAACGGGACGCTGGGAATCGATAATTTTACGGCTATGCAGATCACCAGTGATTTTCAGGAAACGGACATCGTATTCGGCGGTGATAAGAAGCTGGAAGTGATTATGCGTGAGATCACAGAAATGTTCCCCCTTGCCAAAGGGATTTCAGTACAATCCGAATGTCCGGTCGGTCTGATCGGCGATGATATTGAAGCGGTATCCAAAAAAATGTCCAAAGAACTGGAAATGCCGATTGTTCCGGTACGCTGTGAAGGATTCCGCGGTGTCAGCCAATCGCTGGGTCACCATATTGCCAATGATGCTATTCGTGATTTCGTACTTGGCAAAGCTGAGCTGGCTGAAACCGGCCCATACGATGTCAATATCATCGGCGATTATAATATCGGCGGCGATGCATGGGCTTCGCGGATTCTGCTGGAAGAAATGGGTCTTCGCGTCATTGCCCAGTGGTCTGGGGACGGTACTCTGAACGAACTGGAAATTGCCCATAAGGCTAAGCTGAACCTGATTCACTGCCACCGCTCGATGAACTATATGGTGGAGCATATGGAGAAGGCCTACGATATTCCGTGGATGGAATACAATTTCTTTGGTCCAACTAAGACCTATGAGAGCCTTCGTGCGATCGCAGCCCGGTTCGATGAGACGATTCAGGAAAATTGCGAGAAGATGATCGCCAGACACCAACCGGAAATGGATAAAATCATCCATAAATTCAAACCGCGGCTGGAGAACAAAAAGGTTCTGCTGATGATCGGAGGACTGCGTTCCCGTCATACGATCGGTGCATATGAGGATTTGGGCATGGATATCGTAGCTTCCGGTTATGAATTTGCCCATAAGGATGACTATGAAAAGACCTTCCCGATGATGAAGGAAGGAACCATCATTATGGATGACCCGACTGCGTATGAGCTGGAAGAGCTGGCTCAGAAATTAAATGTAGATCTGGTAGGCTCAGGCGTCAAAGAAAAGTATGTGTACCACAAGATGGGCGTTCCGTTCCGCCAAATGCATTCCTGGGATTACAGCGGTCCGTATCACGGGTTTGACGGCTTTAAGATTTTTGCCAAGGATATGGATATGACCGTGAACAGTCCGGTATGGAATCTGATCAGCAAGAAGGAAAAAGCGCAGAAGGAGGGGGCGGGCGTATGAGTAAGGAAAAACTGGATATTCCAGACTACAACTCGCTATTTGCAGAGGAACGCTACGTTCAGCAGCGGGCAAATAAAAAGCAATTTGAGGCACCCTGCAGCGAGCAGGATACAGCGGAAGCACTGGCCTACTCCAAATCTACAGAATATATGGAAAAGAACTTTGACCGTAAAGCGGTTGTGATCAATCCGCATAAAGCCTGCCAGCCGCTCGGCTCGGTGATGGCTGCCCTCGGATTCGAGAAAACACTGCCATTCGTTCATGGATCGCAGGGCTGCAACTCGTATTTCCGCAGTCACCTCAGCCGCCACTTTAAAGAGCCTACGCCTGCGGTTTCCTCATCCATGACCGAAGATGCAGCAGTATTCGGCGGCATGAACAATCTGATCGACGGATTGGAGAATAGTATTGCCCTTTACAAACCGGAGATGGTAGCCCTCTGTACAACTTGTATGGCTGAAGTTATCGGTGACGACCTTTCGTCTTTTATCGGCAATGCCCGCATTAAAGGCGCGATTACGGAAGAATTTCCGGTAGCCTTTTGTAATACGCCGAGCTTTGTCGGCTCGCATATCACTGGCTATGATTCCATGCTGAAAGGCATATTGAGCTACCTGTATGAACGCTCTGGAATTAAGGCTAGCCCTGGAAGCGGTACGGAATCCGGTGAGAAGCTGAATGTAATGCTTGGTTTTGAGCCTTACACCGGCAACTTTGCGGAAATCCGCAAAATTCTTGACGCCTTTGACACCCAATATACGATCCTTGGTGACCACAGCGGCAACTATGACTCTCCGGCAACAGGCGAGTATGAATATTATTACGGCGGTACGAAGCTTGCTGATGTGCCCTTGGCGGCCAATGCGCTGGGCTCGCTGTCTCTTCAAAAATACACCCTGAAAAAGACACAGGACTTTATCAGCGGAACCTGGAACCAGCCGATCACTGCAATGTCTACACCACTGGGGATCACCGGTACGGATAAGCTGCTGGAAGCGGTCAGCGAGCTGACGGGTCTTCCGGTTCCAGCTTCACTTACCGAAGAACGGGGCCGAGTCGTGGATGCCCTGACGGACAGCCACCCTTATCTGCACGGCAAAAGGGTTGCGCTCGTAGGCGATCCTGACCTGTTGATCGGACTCATTGGATTCTGCCTCGAAGTGGGGATGGAACCCGTGCATATCGTCTGCTCAAACGGTGATGTGGATTTTAATGATGTGAAATTCAAGGACGAAGCTCAGGCTCTTCTGGATTCAAGCCCTTATGGCTCGGAGGCTACTCTGTACATCGGCAATGATCTCTGGCATATGCGTTCGCTGCTCTTGAATGATCCGGTTGATCTGGCTATCGGCAGCTCGCATCTGAAATTCGCCGCTAAGGACGCGGGTGTGCCGCTGATCCGGGTAGGATTCCCGATTCTCGACCGTCATCATATGCACCGTTATCCCATTATCGGTTACCAGGGTACTCTGAACCTGCTGAGCCTGATCGTGAATACCGTGCTGGATGAGCTTGACCGTAACCACTCCGGCTTTAACTACGATTTGGTCCGGTAAGAAATTCTTACTTGAAGCAGAATAAATGTAAAATGATTTCACCCGGCGTTCTCTAGTCCCTACATTTTGGCGAAGGATTTTTTCAAGCCAAATTTCTGGGACGGGGCAGGCCGGGAATTTGGCAATCATGTAGAATGGCCGTCTTAGCAGCGCAAGGTTTGCGTGAAGCAAGCAACTTTTTGCGAAGGAGATGAAGAGCCGATGGAACCTGTTCGAAAAGACGAATTTGACTCCGGGGCTTGCGGGAGCCTGGCCCCCAAAGTAAAGCCCTGTCCACGGCCCAAACCGGGTGAAGCGGCTGGAGGCTGCTCCTTCGACGGAGCCCAAATTACACTGCTGCCGATTATGGACGCTGCGCATCTTGTCCATGGTCCGATTGCTTGTGCCGGGAACAGCTGGGAGAGTAGGGGGACCCTGTCCAGCGGCCCGTCCCTGTCTCAATATGGTTTTGCTACGGATCTTACGGATTCCGATATTATTTTTGGCGGAGAAAAGAAACTGAAGGACAGTATTGACTATATTGCCGAGCGCTTTGCGCCTCCGGCAATATTTGTATATTCAACGTGTGTGACAGCTCTGATTGGTGAAGACATGGATGCTGTCTGTAAGACTGCAGCCGAGCGGCTCGGCATCCCGGTCATCCCTGTGAACAGTCCCGGATTTGTGGGCAGCAAGAATCTCGGCAACCGGCTGGCCGGAGATGCGCTGCTGCAATATGTTATCGGCACCGGAGAACCGGCTCCCGAGATGTCCATGGGTATCAACCTAATAGGTGAATACAATATTGCCGGTGAGATGTGGGATATCGAGAAGCTGATGAACAATGCAGGTATTTCGGTAACCTCACGTATTACTGGAGATGCCCGCTATAAGGAGCTTACTTGGGCGCACCGTGCGAAGGTGAACATGGTTGTCTGCAGCCGGGCTTTGCTGGGACTCGCCAGGGAAATGGAGTCCAGATACGGAATTCCATACTTTGAGGGCTCATTCTATGGCGCCAAGGAAACGACCTATTCGCTAAGACAAATGGCTTATTTGATGAATGACCGCGAAATGGAGCGCAGGGTAGACCGTCTGACCGAACGTGAAGAGGCCCGTCTTACCCAGGATCTTCGCCCATACCGCAAGATCCTGAAAGGTAAGAAGGCGGTTCTCTATACCGGCGGTGTCAAAAGCTGGTCCGTTATTTCTGCACTTAAGGAGCTTGGGGTTCAGGTGGTGGGCGTTGGCACGAACAAAAGCACGGAAGATGACGTTCGGCGGATTGCCGACCGTGTGGGGGATGACACCGAATATATTCCCGAGGGCGGTGCCAGCCGCATCCTCAAAACGGTGCGGGAACGCAAAGCGGATATTATGATCGCAGGCGGCCGTAATATGTACGTGGCCATGAAGGAACAGATTCCGTTCATTGATATCAACCAGGAGAGACACAAGGCTTACGCTGGTTACGAAGGGCTCTTGCGGCTCGCCAAGGAGCTGACCTATTCCCTGGCCAATCCGATCTGGAAGCTGGCTGCCAGTCCGGCCCCATGGGATAAGGAGGTGCCTCCCTATGACCGTTAACAGAAGGAAGAAGCCGGCTTCGGTCAATCCGATCAAAATCGGCCAGTCGCTCGGCGCCGTGCTGGCACTGCAGGGCTGCTACCGCGCCATGCCGCTGATGCACGGTTCGCAGGGCTGCTCTGCTTTTCCCAAGGCGCTGCTGACCCGTCACTTTCGGGAGCCGATTGCCGTTCAGACCTCAGCGCTGCAGGAGATGGATGTGATCTTTGACGCGAACCGCAATCTGGAAGAGGCCCTGAATGTGGTGTTAAGCAAGCACCGGCCTGATATTATCGGGATCATCGGGACGGAATTGACCGATGTGGCCGGGGTGGATTATCAGAGTATGCTCAAGTCCTACAAGCGGGAACGGAATATGCGCGGGGGGCTTGCTTTTTCCGTGGTATTGCCGGATTTCCGCGGGTCACTTGAATCCGGCTTCAGCGCTACCGTGGAGTCCATGATCGATGAGATGATCCAGCAAGTAGGGCATAAGGGCTCACGAAGCGTAAATACCCGGCAGATTACACTGCTGCCCGGATCATTTCTGACACCTGCGGATGTGATGGAGTTGAAGGAGATGATATCTTCCTTCGGATTCGAGGTTATTGCGCTGCCGGACATTTCAACTTCCTTGTCAGGGCATTTGCTGACCGGCTTCTCCCCGCTGACCCGTGGCGGTGTGCCGCTGGATTCCATGCTGCAGAGCCTGCAGTCCGGACTGACGATCGCGATCGGCGGCAGTATGGAGCGCCCGGCAAGGAGACTTCATAATGCGCTCGGTACGCCGTACAAGGTATTCGAGAGTGCGATGGGGCTTAAGGCTTCGGATGAACTGCTGCATTTTTTGCACCAGATCAGCGGAGAGCCGGTGCCGCTGCGGTATTGCTGGCAGCGGGAAAATCTGCTCGATAGCATGCTTGACGCGCATTTCCAGTTCGCCGGAATGTCCGTTGTGGCTGCGCTGGAGCCAGACCACCTGTACTCGGTCTCCGGGTGGCTTGAGGAGCTGGGTGTGGAGCAGAAAGCGCTGATCGCCTCCTATGAAACACCGCTGATTGCAGGGATGGAGCGCGAGGTATGGGTAGGGGACCTGGACGATGCCGAAGTGCTGGGCACAGGCGCTGATCTATGGATCAGCAATTCGCATGGTATTGCCGGAGCGCAGCGGATGGAAGCGGCATTTATGCCGGCAGGGTTTCCGGTATGGAATGAGCTGGGGGCATATATGTCAGTCTCTGTTGGATATAGAGGGGCTATGGAATGGAGTAATAAAGCAGGGAATTTGTTAATGCAGAGGGAGGTGGGCCGCCGTGAAAGTAGCATTCGCCACAGATGATGGAAACCGGGTGAATGCCCATTTCGGGCAAAGTCCTATGTTCGCCGTATATAATGTGACCAAAAATGGCGGTGAACTTCTTGAGCTACGCAAGCTGCCGGTCGTTCTGAATCAGGATGAAGCCGGGAAAATTGACAGCCGCCTGGCGGCGGTAGAGGATTGTACGCTGATCTTCATCATGCAGATCGGCGCTTCAGCCGCGGCGCGGGTGACACGCCGCAAGATAATGCCGGTCAAGGTTCCCTTCGGCAGCCCGATTGATGAGCAGGTGAAACGTCTGGTTGAGATGCTTCAGGGCAAGCCGCCGATGTGGCTGGCCAAAGTCCTGCGTGCAGAAGAAGAAGAAGGCACAGGTGAAGGGGAGGAAGCGAATGGAACCGTTGGCTAATGACGGGTTGGCATTTCAGGCGGGAACTTTCCAAGAGGAGGCGTCGGTGCAACCCCGCCGCCGCAAGGCGGTAAAAGAACTGGATCAGGAAACGGCGGATGCTTTTGTCCGCCGTTTGTGCAATCTTTTGGATACAGCCGACTTCTTCGGACGTCATGCTTCGCTGTCCCCGCAGGAGAAGATAACCAAGCTGTTCCTGGCTTCGGCCGAGGACAGGGATAAATCCGAATTCAACTGTGCGGTATCACCGAAGGTTCGCCAGCAGGTTCCGGTTCTGTTCCAGGCGATCGCCGGGGTCATGGAAGAGAAGAGCGGAACCATGGTGCAAAGTACTGCCGAGATTAATGTAGAGGGCTTTGGGCGGGGGCTGCTGTACACCGGGCGTGTGATTCTGGTGCTCAAAAGTCTGCGGGCCGGTGCTCCTTTCCCGTTCACCTCCGAGGAGAAGACTATTCGTTATGGAGTGGAATGTATCGAGGAAGGCCTTGCGTTTCTGGAGAAATATAATGAAATGTCTGCCTTCCACGGTTTGCTGAGTCTGGAAGGCTAGGGACCAGAAATCTAATGTTCAGTCACAGGGGGAATCGGGGATGAAGCAGCTTGCCGGAGGTTTGGAGCTGGAACGGTATGCCCGGCAGTTGAAGCTGCTGGGTGAAGACGGGCAGAAGGCGCTCAAGGAAGCGACGGTCATGGTAGCCGGAATTGGCGGACTTGGAGGAACGGCAGCGATGTATCTGGCCGCGGCGGGCGTTGGCAAGCTTATTTTGGCCCATGAAGGAATAATTGTCCCGCCTGATCTCAACCGGCAGATTCTAATGGACACAGATCATCTGGGGATGGAACGGATCAGTACAGCTATAACCCATTTGAAGCGCCTGAACCCGCATGTCGAGATCGAGGGATATAATGCAAGAATTGAATATGACCTTGCCAAACCCTGGGTACAGGACGCAGATATTGTAATCGACGCCCGTTATGATTTTCCGGAGAGGTATGCTCTGAACCGCCTGTGTGTAGATACCGGCACACCTATGGTGGAAGCTGCAATGTACGGATTTGAAATTTCGCTTACCACCGTTATTCCTGGTGTTACACCCTGCCTCGAGTGCTTATACCCGGATGTGCAGCCTCAGTGGGAGCCGCTTGGATTTCCAGTTTTGGGAGCGACATCCGGAATTGCAGGTTGTATGGCTGCGCTGGAAGCCGTAAAATGGATTACAGGGGTAGGGACAACTTATGCGGGCGTGATGCATCGCTTCAGCTCACTCGACTTCGCCTGTTACAGCGTCCATATTTCCCGTAATCCGAATTGCGCTTGCTGCGGAGAAGGAGGTACACCGTGAAAAGTCTCAAGCTATGTGACACGACACTGCGGGATGGCGAACAGGCGGCTGGAGTTTCATTCACGAGGGCGGAAAAGCTGGAAATCGCAAAGTTGCTGTCGGAGAGCGGAGTTGAACAGGCAGAGGTGGGAATTCCTGCCATGGGTAAACGGGAGCAGGAGGATATTGCGGCAATTGCCGAATTGAATCTCCCCATGAAGCTAATGACCTGGAATCGCTCGGTACCGGGGGATATCGACAAGGCACGGGCTACCGGAGTGAACTGGAGCCATGTGTCTATTCCGGTATCGGAGATTCAGCTGCATGGCAAGCTGGGGCTAACGCCAGCGGAGGGACTGAACAAGCTGCTGGGTGCAGCGGAATACGCCCGGTCGCTCGGGATGACGGTGTCGGTGGGAATGGAGGATTCGTCCAGGGCCAACATGGGTTTTCTGGTTGAGCTGGTGAATTCTCTATATAAGGAGGGCATTCGCAGGTTCCGTTATGCGGATACCGTCTCAGCGCATCATCCGGGACAGATCGCCGAGCGGGTAAGCACGCTGCTTGGTGAGGTTCCTGCAGATGTCGAGCTGGAGGTGCACTGCCATAACGATTTCGGCCTGGCCTGCGCGAATACGCTCAGCGGCGTAGCCGCAGGGGCAGTCTGGGCCAGCACCACAGTGGCCGGAATCGGAGAACGGACCGGCAACGCAGCCATGGAGGAAGTCGCTATGGCCTGGCACCATCTGTATGGCGGAGAGAGTAACGTCCGATTTGATCTGCTGAAAGGCTTGGCCGACAAGGTGATTGCTGCTTCCGGACGAAGTGTTGGCGATGCCAAACCGATTGTCGGGCAGCTGGCTTTTACCCATGAATCGGGAATTCATGTGGACGGGCTGATGAAGGAGAGGGCTACTTACCAGACCTTTGATCCCGCGGAAGTGGGCCGGAGCCATCAATTTGTACTCGGCAAGCATTCCGGGACCGGCGGCGTATCCCATGTGCTGGACCAGTGGGGCCTCCAGATTACCCCGGATACCGCAGGGCATTTGCTGGAGCGTGTCCGAGATTACGCGGAGTCCCATAAAGGCACGGTCCCGGAATATATGCTGGTGCAGTGGCTGATGGAGGAGCAACAGCGGGCTCAGAATGCTGTATAAGCATAAGGAGTATTGCCGGTTACGGTGAAAATGAGGTTGTCTTATCTACCGGCAAGATTCCGGCAATGGCTGAGTCCAACGTTAGGAATTCTCGCAGTCGGGAGTATGGGCAGTGCAGGCAGTGGTGTCTTCCTTGGGGGAGGCGGACACTGCCTGTTTTTTATACTCTCAGGCGCTTGAATATGACCGCACCCAAAAAGCATTTGAAAAATCACTGGAACGATTGCAGCTGGATTATTTGGATTTGTAATTAATTCATCAGCCTTACGGAGATATATTCGGCTCTTGGCGCGCAATGGAAGAACTGTACCATGAAGGTAAGGTGCGGGCTATTGGTGTCAGCAACTTTCATGAGGATCGTCTGATCGATTTGATTATTCATAATGAAGTGACTCCTGCCGTAAACCAGGTTGAGACGCATCCTTTTAATCAACAAACTAAAAATGCAAACTTTATGAAAGAGCATCATGTTCAGATCGAATCCTGGGCGCCTTTTGCTGAAGGGAAAAACAACCTGTTCCAGAATGAGGTACTGGTATCCATCGCTGCAAAGTATGATAAATCCGTTGCTCAGGTGGTTTTACGCTGGATGACACAAAGAGAAGTCGTTGTGATTCCAAAGTCTGTTCGTAAAGAAAGAATAATTGAAAACTTCGATATCTTTGATTTTGCATTAGATCCAGAGGATATGGCGTCGATTGCTGCGCTGGATACGAAACAGTCCCTGTTCTTCTCCCATCGTGATCCTGAAATGGTGAAATGGATTAGCAACCGTAAGCCTGATATCTAAACGTTGGGGAGGGTTGATGAATTCCTCATCCGTAGATCGGTTTTGAGTAAACTATTTTAAAGTTTGCCTAGGAGAAACGGCTGCCATCCTGCAGGAGAGGAGGAGGCCGTTTTTTTCTTTTTACACTCCGGTTGCGCTCTGGAATTTACGGTTTTTGAGCAAAGATAGCTTGCATCGCATACGACAAGCCTCTACAATCTTGAGCAGGAACGTTAAGCAGAGAGAGCAAGGATAAGGAGAATGGAGAAGCTATGACTAAGAAAACAATCTTTTTTGATATTGACGGTACAATCTATGATGAGGAGAAAAACATCCCCGCTTCCACGAAGGAAGCCATTGCTGAACTGAAAAGACAAGGACACCACGTAGCGATTGCCACAGGCAGAGCCGCATACATGTTCGAGGATTTGCGCGAAGAGCTGGACATTCATTCTTATGTGTCGCTCAACGGGCAGTATGTTGTTTTTGAAGGAGAAGTGATTTACCGCAACCCCCTGGATACCTCTTCCCTGCAGGCTCTAACCTTGTTTGCCGAAAAAAATGATCATCCGGTGGCTTATATTGATGCCGTAGGCATGAAGGTGAATGTTGCGGAGCATGAGTATATCAGAACCAGTATCGGGTCGCTCAAGCTGGCGTTTCCGACACATGATGCGGAGTATTTTCTGCAGCACGAAATCTATCAGGCGCTGATTTTTTGCCCCGAGGAAAATCAGTTGTTATACGAAGAGACTTACCCGCAATTTCATTTTATACGCTGGCATCCCTTGTGTATGGATGTGCTGCCGGGAAATGGCTCGAAGGCGGGGGGCATCGCTCAAATGATGAAATCGCTCGGAGCCCGGAAGGAAGATATCTATGCGTTTGGTGATGGACTGAATGATCTGGAGATGTTGGGCTTTGTGGGTCATGGTATCGCGATGGGCAATGCAGAAGATGAAGTGAAGACTGTTGCGCGCTATGTTACCAAGCCAGTCAGTGAGAATGGAATTCTTGAGGGCTTGAGAATGGTGGGGCTGTTGTAGAGGAAAGGTGCAAATTTTAGCTTGCCCAGACGGTAGGAACATCCAATTTTCCGGAAAATAAATAGCAGCCTACGAGACGAATGTCCATGCTTCCCATAGGTAAATGGAGTACCTCGGCGGTCACGCTGCAAATTGAATCAATAGCACAATCCTGCTGAGCATAGTGGACCATAATCTAATCAGAAGACGGGAGCACTTCTATACGAAGGCGTTCCTGTCTTTTTTGCTGCCGCTTTATATGCTGAAATGAAGGTTTTATAAGAAATTTGTTATTCCCTTCCTCTGGAGTGGTTAAGATATATTAATGTGTCCGCACGAGGCCGGGAAGTCCTTAATGCCGGAACATATTTCTTATCCAAGCAGGAATCGCAGAAGCGGAGGAATCCTTGTGAACCCGAAATGGTGGAAGGAAAGCGTAGTGTACCAGATTTATCCGATCAGCTTCATGGACAGCAATGGTGACGGGATCGGTGATTTGCGCGGAATTATGTCTAAGCTGGATTATTTGCAGGATCTGGGCGTGGATGTCATCTGGATCTGCCCGATTTATAAATCGCCAAACCATGACAATGGCTATGATATTAGTGATTATTGCGACATTATGAAGGAATTCGGGACGATGGATGATTTTGACCGGCTGCTGCGGGAGATGCACTCCCGCGGGATGAAGCTGATGATGGATCTGGTGCTGAACCATACTTCCCATCAGCATCCCTGGTTTATTGAATCCAGAAGCTCTAAGGATAATCCCAAACGGGATTATTATATCTGGAGAAAAGGTAAAAACGGTGGTCCGCCGAACAACTGGGAGTCTTATTTCAGCGGCTCGGTCTGGGAGCTCGACCCCAAGACGGATGAATATTACCTGCATCTGTATTCCAAATTTCAGCCGGATCTGAACTGGGAGAATCCCGCCGTGATCGACAAGCTGCATGAAATGGTGCAGTGGTGGCTGAAGAAAGGAATCGACGGCTTCCGTTTTGACGCAATCGCCCATATTGTGAAGAAGGACGGGTATCCCGACGCCTTGAATCCTAAGGGTACGACGACTGTGCGGGCGTATGACATGTTCTCCAATCTGGAGCATGTGCATACGCTGCTGCGCAATCTGAACGAGCAGGTGCTCTACTTTTACGATATTATGACGGTTGGCGAAACTTCGGGGCTTGGCCCGGAGCAGGCGCTGGATTATGTCGGTGATGGACGCCGCGAGCTGAACATGACCTTTCAATTCGAGCATATGAATCTGGACTGCGCGGCTCCGGGCGGAGGAAAGTGGGATACGGTCCCCTGGAGTCTCCTGGAACTCAAGAAGATCATCAGTAATTGGCAGACGGTCCTGCATAATAGTGGCTGGAACGCCAACTATTTGTGCAACCATGACCAGCCGCGTTCGGTATCCCGGTTCGGCAACGATATGTATTACCGCATCCCCTCAGCCAAAATGCTGGCTACCTTTATTCATATGCTGGAGGGAACCCCTTATATCTACCAGGGTGAGGAGATCGGGATGACCAATGCGGGCTTTGATTCGATTGATGATTACCGGGATGTAGAAACACTGAATTATTATGAGGAAAAGCGCACGAATGGCGTTCCCGAAGCTGATATCATGGCCGCAATTCATAAAAAAAGCCGGGACAACGCCCGCACGCCGATGCAATGGAACGATGGAGAGGACGGTGGATTTACGGAAGGCGTACCGTGGATCCGGTTGAACTCCAATTCCCGGGAGATTAATGCAGCCAGTGCGGTCAAAGACCCTGACTCGATCTATCATTATTACAAGAAGCTGATCCAGCTGAGAAAAAAACATCAGGTCATTGTCTACGGTGAATACGCCCTGCTACTGGGAGAGCACCCGGAAATTTATGCGTACACCCGCACACTTGAGGATCAGCGGCTGCTGGTGGTGCTGAATTTCTTTGAGCGGGAGCCGGTGTTTGAGCTGCCGGAGGAATTTCAGTCACAGAAGCTGGAGCTGCTGATCTCTAATTACACGCCAATTAATGAGGAAGACCTGAGAAATCTGAAGCTTCGTCCTTATGAAGCAAGAGTATATCTGCAGCGACAGAACTAGAGTGGTCTAAAGAGTTGCCATGACGCGGGAAGTATGGCGAAATGGCGACTCTTTTTTGAGTTTAGCTATAAAAGACGGTACAATTGCGTTACATTAGGTGATATGTTCAAACCCGTTATTCTGAGAAAAATAAGGGACATCGCCATTGGAATCGGGAGAGCTTGGTTCGAATACACGCGTAGCATACATAGAGAGGTTTGTGCAGGTGCTGCTGCGGGAGGAGAAGGAACATGGGTGAGTGGTATGAGGAGAGTTTTGGTGAGGATTACTTAACTGTATACAGACACCGGGATTTTGGCGGGGCGCGGCGTGAGGTGGAGCGGATGATCGGATGGCTGGAGCTGCCTCAGGGGGCCAGGGTGCTTGATCTGTGCTGCGGCATGGGACGCCATTCTCTGGCGCTCGCGGAAGCGGGATATGAGGTTACCGGTGTGGACCTGTCTGAGGCGCTCCTGCGTGAAGCGCGGGCACAGGCCGGAGCCGAAGCCGTGACCTGGATACGTTCAGATATGCGTCAGCTGCCGCTTGAGGGCGGCTTTGAGGCTGTGGTGAATTTGTTTACTTCCTTTGGCTACTTTGAAGAGGATGAGGAGCAGGTGAAGGTGCTGCGGGAAATCCGCCGCATGCTTGTACCGGGCGGCAAATTCATAGTGGATTTTCTGAATCCGGCTCATGTCATCCGCCATCTGGTTCCGCACTCCGTCCGTGAGGATGGGGATACTCTGATTGATGAGTCGCGGCGGATTGAGGATGGTTATGTCAAGAAGGATATCATCCTGACCTCGAAGTCCTGTGGGGCTTCACGTAAGTACCATGAGCGCGTCAAGCTGTATCCGCTGGATCAATTCCGCGAGATGATTGCAGCCGCAGGCCTTCAACTGGAGGCGGTCCACGGCAGCTATGAGGAAGAGGAGTATGTGGCGGAGAGCTCCGGGCGGATGATTTTTACGGGTGTACGTCCGGTGAAGGGATCATGAGGAAGACAGAACTAACCTCAGGGGAAGGCGGTGACGATAGCGTGAGGAAGATAGACCTGATCCCAGGGGAAGGCGGCAGCGATAGCATGCAAAAGGTTGGTATGAACTCATGGGAAGGCGGTATTATTCAGGTCTCGGTTCCGATGGACCTGCCGCTGCGTCAGGTGAACAGCTATATTCTCCCTGATCGGAACCGACAGCTTACGGTTATCGACCCTGGTCCGCATACGCCCCAAGCGGAGCTTGCCTGGGAGAATGTGTTGAAGGAGCTGGGCTATTCATGGGGTGAGATTCGGGATATTGTGGTCACGCATCATCATCCGGACCATTACGGTCTTGCAGGATGGCTGCAGTCCCGCAGTGGAGGTAAGGTCTGGATGTCGGGACGGGCCCATGCCGAAGCCCGGCTGACCTGGGGAGAGGCGGCTACTCTGAATGAAGCGCTGCCGCAATTTTTCCTCAGCAACGGCATGCCTGAGGAGTGGATACAGGGAATCCGGGAGCATTTGGAACGCTTCCTGCCCCAGGTCACCCCTCAGCCAGAGGTGACCTATCTCAATACCATGGAGCCGTTCCACATGGGGAACCGCAAGTGGCAGCCGATCTTGACCGGTGGACATGCACCGGGGCACGTGTCCTTTTATCATGGCGGCAGCGGGCAAGTTCTGTGCGGCGATGCTGTGCTGCCGCAGATTTCGCCCAATGTCAGCCTGCAGCCGGGCAGCGATCCGCAGCCGCTGCTGACCTTCATGGAGGGGCTGCGCGAGCTGCGTAGTCTCCGGGTAACTCAGGCGTTTCCGGGCCACCGGAAACCGTTCGCGGGTTTCACGGAGCGGGCGGACAGCCTGCTGCGCCATCATGAGGAGCGGCTGGATACGACTGCCGCTCTGCTTGAGGGTGGCCCGCTCAGCGGCTTCGCGGTATGCGAAGCGCTGTTCCGCAGCCGCGTGTCGAACGCACACCAGATGCGGTTCGCCATGAGCGAGGCATTGGCCCATCTGGCCGAGCTGGTGCGCCGGGAGCGGGCGGAGGTCATCCGGCCGGAGAGCGGCGGAGTGACCACGTTCGCGGCAGTGGAGTAAGCTGCGTGTAAACCAGCAGCAACATTATAAAGGCCAGGCCACGTATGACACAGGGGGAACCCCATGCATACGCGGCCTGGCCTTTTTGAGGAACAACGGCAGGAATGCCGTTGTTGAAGCACCCTGGGCTGGTTTGCTCAGAAGCAACGGCAGGAATGCCGTTGTTGGACCGCCCGAACAGTCAATTTGTACTGAACCGTAACGATTATTCTACCTTTTTCATCTTGGACGGGTTGTTGATTTTGTACTTCACAGGATGCTGAGTGAGCTTCTTGGCCACGACCTTTGCTTCAAAGGACACGGTATCGCCAACAGCCAATTCCAGTTTTTTTAACGTTGCGCTGTGGCTGGACCAGATTTCATCGATAGCCAGGTCGTGGCCCTCCACAGCCACTCCCTCATAGATGATAACCTCGTCATCGTTATCGGAGAAATGATTGGGCACGGTTGTGAACTCTTTGACGACAGCCGTCATCTGCAGCTTCTCTTCAGGCAGAACTAGGGCCGCCTTCTTTGGGGATTTGGCCGGCTTCTTCTTTGGAGCTTCCGGCGGTTCGCCGGCTACAATGGCTACAGCTTCTTCAGCCCTTGAGCTAACAGCCATTGATGGTGTGGCCTCTTCGTCTCCGCTATCTTCCGGGCCGGCTGCTGAATCTACAGCATCTGCTGCCCCCCCTTCCGCCACAGCTTCTTCAGGATCATTCCCTGATTCCTCCGTCTTCGCCGCTTCGGAAACAGTGCCTGCTCTTGAACCGAAGGCGGCAGTCTGCATTTCTTTTAGATAAGCAGGATGAATGCAGTGCTGCTGCTTGTTCTCGAACTGTATCACAACGGTCTGAGGATCAACATATCCTACAATCTCACAGGGTAAAGTAAGCCCTTGCCGCTTGTACAGATAGGTTTTGACCCGGGTTGCTGTGGTGGATAATAGGTTCCATTCCTTGCAGCGCTCAATGAGCTCATCTTCACTCTCAAAATCCTGTACCAGCATGGGGCTGATCACAAAGGGATAGGTCATCCTGTGCTCACCTTCCTTACCATCTATTATCCGGAGCAGACCAGTTCTAGGGGGTCTGTCCGAAGTTGGTATACCAATTAACACGTTGACCGCTATTCCGGCTGTGTTTTTTCTTTCTCCGGCGCTGCCTTCCGTGAGGCTTCCTCAAGATCCTCGGGCGCATGCGGATGACCAAGCTCCTGCTCACGTTCGGCCTGTTTCCGGTGCGCGATACGCGAGCTGGCGGCAGCAGCCACCGCTCCTACAATGTCGTCCAGATAGGTATGGATTTGGCCGGTAGTTTTGTCGTTCAGCCGTTCGAGAACCCCTGGTTTCAGCTTGTCCACATAGCCGTAATTGGTGAAGCCGATGCTCCCGTATACGTTCACTATGGAAAAAGCCAGAATTTCATCGACGCCGTACAAGCTCTCATCATTTTCTATCATGTCCTGCAGAGGGGAGAGCAGCTTGCCCTCTTCTGCCAGCACATCCAGCTGGATACCTGTCAGAACGGCGTTCTGTACCTCGCGTTTGCTCAGCACCATCTCTACGTTATGGACACACTCTTCCATTGTAAGGTTCGGATAATATTTCTTCTGCAGCAGCATTACCAGCTCGGCGATTTCTTCCAAGGTTACTCCGCGTTTATGCAGCCAGAACCTGGTTGCTTCCGCGACCTTTTTGCTGTTTAGACTGTAAGGTATTTTTGCATTAGCATCAGCCATGATCAGTCACCCCGTAAATGTGTCTTAGTTTGGATAGCTTAGAAAATTGTAACCTGCCTGTGCTGCAATTGTCCAGATTCCGGGAATTTAGGATAAGCTGTTGTTATTTTTTGAGCAGAGGGCTCGTATACATAGCAGTACAACTGATCTCAAGCGTTGAAAGGGGTAATCATTCATGAAGCATATGAAACACATCCGCGGGCTCTCCGCAGCTTGCCTGCTCGCGGTTCCGTTAACCTTGTCCGGCTGCAGTATGTTCGGATCGGAATCGGCATCAGTGGATCCTCCGCCTGGTGAGGTCGAAGCGCAAATGCTGCAAGTCAGCGGTGACGGGGCATTGAAAACCGGTTTGCTCGGGCCCGCAGCACTGGATGGAGCTGACCTTTCCGCTGGAGTGAGTACGGATACTTCGTCTGCTGCTGCAGCCGGAGAGCGGACAACCGTCTTCCTGGAGGATGGAAATGGCCTGTTAGCCCCGGTATCTCTAAGCCTGCCGGAAGGCGACGATACCGCTATGCTGAAGGACTCCCTGACCGCACTGGTCCGCAAAGGAAACTATGCCTCTGCACTACCCGAGGGCTTCAAGGGTGTGCTGCCTGCCGGAACGGAAGTGAAGAACATCACCGTAGACAAGGCTAAGCTGGCCGTGGTTGAGTTCAACTCCAAGTTTAATGATTACGAACCGGCAGATGAACGCAAAATACTTGAAGCGGTCACCTGGACGCTGACCGGACAGGACGGAATTCAGGGCGTGCAGTTGTGGGTAGACGGGAAAAAACTTACGGAGATGCCGCTGCAGGGCACGCCGCTGGACCGCCCGTTAACCCGCACCCTCGGAATTAACCTCCCCAAAAACGGACCGCTGCTGATGAATTCCAGCGCGGTCACGGTATATTTTTCAGCAGCAGCTTCGGACGGCAGTTATCAATATTATGTACCGGTTACCCGCTTTGTACCCGCAGGGCAGGATACCCTGAAGGCAGCGCTGAATGAACTGATTGCCGGTCCGGAAACACAGAAAGGACTGGAGACGGTAATGACTCAGGAAACGGTGCTGGATTCGGTGGAAGCGGGACAGAACGGGGTGGTCACTGTTTCTCTGAATGATGATATGTTCGCGGACGGCAAGGGAGTACCGGCGGAAATGCTTGAATCCGTTGTACTTACGGTTGCACAGAACTCCGACGATGCGCTGGTGCAAATCCGCATGAACGGGCAAAAAACAGTAACCGGCACCAATAACGTTGACTACGGGCAGCCGGTATCGGCCCCGGAATATGTGAATGTGCTACCGCTGTAAAATCGAAAGTAAGGTCAAAAGATGCTTTTGTGCCTGCTCTTTGGTAGAATAAAGCTTGCTACGCTGCTACTTGGAGTCAGCGAACTCTGAACCGGCTGTTTGCCGTAAGCGTTGCAGGTATTTGTGCTTAGCTTTCCGAATCTTATAGATGAAATTTCAAGGCGATGCCGTCCTGATCTTTATGGGGACGGCATCCCTTTCTGCGTAGAATGTAAGAGGGCGGACGCTGAGGCCACACAACAAACTTAGAGCTAGAGATGTAGGAGGCAGAAAAGATGAGATCAAACGGGCGCAATGCAGATCAGCTTAGGCCGCTGACAATAACCACTCAAACCAATAAATACGCGGAAGGTTCCGTGATCATTGAAATGGGGGACACCAAGGTCATTTGTACAGCCACGGTGGACGAGAAGGTTCCTCCATTCCTGAAAGGACAGGGTAAAGGCTGGGTAACCGCTGAATATTCCATGCTTCCCCGTGCCACGCAGACGCGCAACCAGCGTGAAGCGGCACGCGGCAAACTGACCGGACGCACGATGGAAATTCAGCGTCTGATCGGGCGGGCACTGCGTTCCGTAGTGAACCTGCACGCTCTTGGCGAGCGCAGCATTACACTGGATTGCGATGTTATTCAGGCGGATGGCGGAACACGGACAGCTTCGATTACAGGGGCTTTTGTAGCTATGGCCTTTGCGATTAACAAAATTGCGCTTCAGCATAAACTGAGCGTATTTCCAATTACGGACTATCTTGCAGCGATTAGTGTCGGGGTTGTCGGCGACGAGACTCTGCTTGATCTGAATTATGAAGAGGATTCCAAAGCGAAAGTCGATATGAACGTGGTCATGACCGGAGGCGGGGCGTTTGTAGAAGTCCAGGGTACCGGAGAAGAGCGTCCTTTTACCCGTCAGGAGCTGGATCAACTGCTGGGTCTGGGTGAGAAAGGGATCTACGAACTGATTGCCGTACAAAAGGAAGTGCTCGGAGCGATCGCGCTCAAGATCCCCACAGGCCAGCCTGGGCAAGAGGTATAGCAATGGATTCCGGGGGCGGTATTCTGATTGTCGCGACGAAGAATAAGGGCAAGGTGCGGGAGTTTCAGCATGCATTTGCTCCGCTCGGCCTAACCGTTAAAAGCATGTTCGATTACCCGGATCTGCCCGATGTGGTGGAGGATGGGGCGACTTTTGCCGAGAATGCACTGAAGAAGTCCCAAGCCGTCGGGGATGCCCTCGGCCTCCCTGTTCTGGCAGATGACTCCGGTCTGTGTGTGGATGCCTTGGAGGGAAGACCGGGGGTCTACTCGGCCCGTTATGCAGGTGAAGGTGCAAGTGATCCTGAGAATAATCTGAAGCTGCTGAACGAGCTGGAGAAGCTGAAACAGGGCGAGGACACCGGACAGCCGCTGCTTAGTACGGCCCGCTTCGTCTGCGCCTTATCCCTGTACGATCCTTCTACGGGCAAAGAATTGACCGCTGAGGGAACTGTGGAGGGCTGGATTACCTCCGAGCAGGCGGGGGCCGGCGGCTTCGGCTATGATCCCCTCTTTTACCTGGCAGAGTACGAAAAAACCATGGCCGAGCTGACGCTGGAAGAAAAGCAGGCCATCAGCCACCGGGGCAAGGCATTGCGGTTATTAACCGGAAAGCTTGCGGCGCAGCAGGAACTTCAAGGCCAATAACAAAAGAAAAAACAGGCGGGCATCTTGCTCTATCCCAGCTTTTTATGCCTCGCCTGTCCCCTTCAGAAAGTCTGTCCGCGAGAGCTGCGGCAGACTTTTTTTATGCAGTGATAAATGGAAACTAGATGATATTATCCCCTAAGTATGGAAATTTCTCCCTAGCTTAATCCGGTGCTTTGTATGAAAATAAGAATTACCTTCATCCTTTCCTTTGTTAAGAATCCTCTTATTCTATGTACAACATCCCTCCCAATCGTTTTGTAGGCAGGTATTGCCCGACAACAACGCATAGAACAAACTTCTCAAGCACAAGACCAGCTTCGCACACCAGACAACGTTACCGAAATTGCAGGCTATGAGAGCATTACAAGATTAAGAGCACAGATGATCATTTTTCGTGCGCTTTTTTTGTGTACTCATCTAGTATCCGGATCTCGTGAATCTAATAGAGACAATGGATGAAGGTACATTCCAATCTGGAGGTGACACAAGGAGCCTTGTCTGTGAAACAGGATTACAAGCTATGCATAGAACCTAGGGAGGTAAATGAAAATGAGGTTGGCAAACAGCAGATTTCGTAAAACCTTTGCGCTTGGGATGGCTGTTGCTCTTGTGATTGCACTCTTTTCAACGATAGGTACCCATGTCAAAACTGCAAATGCGGCTGCGGGCTACAAGCTCGTCGGTTATTATGCTTCGTGGGCTGCCTACGGACGGGCTTACAACGTTACAGATATTGATCCCAGTAAGATGAATGTGATCAACTATGCTTTTGCCGATATTTGCTGGAACGGGATTCACGGCAATCCCGACCCGGCCGGACCGAATCCGGTCACCTGGACCTGCCAGAATGAACAAGGCCAGCCGATCAGCGTACCGAATGGCACGATTGTGCTGGGTGATCCCTGGATCGATGCCCAGAAAAGTTTCGGAGATGACAAATGGGATGATCCGATTAAAGGGAATCTGAAGCAGCTCTGGAAACTGAAAGCGAAGAATCCGAACCTCAAGACGGTGATCTCCGTCGGTGGCTGGACTTGGTCGAACCGGTTCTCCGATGTTGCCGCCACAGCGGCGACCCGTGAAGTATTTGCGAATTCTGCAGTCGATTTCATCCGCAAGTATCAAATGGACGGTGTCGATCTGGATTGGGAATATCCGGTTAGCGGCGGTCTTGCAGGCAACAGTTACCGCCCGGAGGATAAGCAGAATTACGTGCTGCTGCTGCAGAAAATCCGTGAAAAGCTGAATGCCGCCGGAACTGCCGACGGTAAAACCTACCTGCTGACCATTGCCTCCGGCGCAGGCCCGGCATACATTCAGAACAATAACCTTAGCGGCATTGCTGCCGTTGTCGATTGGATCAACATTATGACCTATGACTTCAACGGCAGCTGGAATACGACTACAGGGCACAATGCTCCGCTCTACTACGATCCGGCGGCAGCCTCAACAGGTCTGACTGAGCCGGCGAACTATAATATAGACAAAGCCGTCACAAGCTATCTCGCAAGCGGAGTCCCGGCGAATAAGCTCGTTCTGGGGATGCCGTTCTATGGACGCGGCTGGGGCGGTGCGCCGAGTACAGGAAACGGGCAATATCAGGTGTCAGCCGGTATTTCGTCGACGGGCACATGGGAAAAGGGAAGCTATGACTTCTACGATCTCGAAGCCAATTATATTAACAAAAACGGCTATACCCGCTATTGGAACAACACCTCAAAAGTGCCCTATCTCTATAATCCGTCTGCACAAACATTCATCAGCTATGATGACGTGGAATCCTTCAGTTATAAAACGAGCTATATCAAAACCAAAGGCCTGGCAGGAGCGATGTTCTGGGAGACCAGCGGCGACCGCAACAAAACATTGCAGAACAAGCTGAGTACCGATCTGGGCGGCGGAGTGGTGCCGACACCGACACCAACCCCGACCGCTACGCCAACGCCAACCCCTACAGTGAAACCAACCGCTACGCCAACGCCTACTGCTACAGTGACACCAACCGCTACGCCAACGCCAACCGCTACAGTGAAACCGACCGCTACGCCAACGCCTACTGCTACGGTTACCCCAACTCCAACAGCAACTCCAGGAGTAACCGCCTGGGTAGCAGGATTCGCCTACAAAGTGGGCGACAAAGTGAGCTATGGTGGTAATGTGTACACCTGTCGCCAGGCACATACCTCGCTGCCAGGCTGGGAGCCGGTTTTGACGCCTGCTCTCTGGCTGTTGAATTAACAGCTTATCTTCAACAGCAAAAAGCTTGCAGAGAAGGCTGGGCCGACTCTGCAAGCTTTTTGTTCAGTTGGAATTTCCAGCGGATCACTTGGCGATCGAACCATACATACGGATTTTTGTACAAGAAAAGAAATAGCCGCTCATAAGTTCCACGCGCTGTAATATATTGATATGTAATGCCTGTGTCCGGGCTAATAAAATTTATGCAACGTCATACGGTTTATTTCGTTATAGTAGTATATAGCGGAAGGTGGTGGGTTCACCGATGGTGGTCTGGGTATTTTGGTTAATTGCAGCCGGTGTCCTGTTTGTCGTTGAAATGATGACGCTTACGTTTTACCTGCTCTGGTTAAGCATTGGTGCTCTTGCAGCTTGTCTTGTTTCCCTTATGCTGCCTGACGCGGTATTGCTGCAGGTCTTGGCAGGCTCGATCGTTGCGCTGGGGCTGACGATTTGCTCCAAGCCGCTGGTAGCGAGATTCCGCAATTCGCGGGGGTTCAAGGATACAGGGACTGAAATTGTCGGCAGGCAGGGGCTCGTTGTAGAACCGATTGAGCCGGGGCAATTCGGTCAGGTTAAGGTAGGCGGAGACACCTGGAGCGCAACCTCAATAGAGGCGCTGGGCAAGGATGAAGTGGTCAAAGTAGTCGGAAGAAGCTCCACAATTATTGAAGTAGTAAAATGGGGGGATATGTACTAATGCAATGGGCTATTATTGGGATAATTATTTTTGTTGTTGTCGTATTTATCGCGCTGACCATCAAAATCGTACCGCAGCAGCGTGTAGGAGTTGTAGAGCGTCTCGGTAAATTCCACCGGCTGCTTACACCGGGGCTGAATATCCTTATTCCGATTATCGATCAGGTACGGACGTATCATGATTTGCGGATTCAACAGGCCAATGTGCCGCCGCAGACCGTGATTACCAAGGATAATGTACAGGTACAGATCGATACAATTATTTTCTATCAGGTGGTAGGCCCGGAAGAGGCAACCTATGGCATTTCTGATTATGTATACGGGGTGCGCAACATTTCCACAGCCACCATGCGGCAGATCATCGGTAAGCTGGAGCTGGATGAAACCTTATCCGGCCGGGAAAAGATTTCTTCGGATATCCGCCTTGCGCTGGATGAGGCTACGGAGAAATGGGGCGTGCGGATTGAACGCGTAGAGGTTATTGATATCAAGCCACCGCTTGATATCCAGGAAGCGATGGATAAGCAGATGAAGGCGGAGCGAAGCAAACGTGCGATTGTGCTGGAGGCCGAAGCCGCTAAGCAGGATATGATCCTGCGTGCCGAAGGTGATAAGCAGAGTAAGATCCTGAAGGCAGAAGGCGATAAGGAAGCGCGTATCCGTCAGGCTGAGGGCTTAGGCCAGGCACAGGAGCTGGAAGCACTTGGTCAGGCCAAAGCGATTCAAGCGGTAGCCGAGGCCGAGAAGGCCCGTATTCAGCTGATCAGCAGCGCTGGACTCGATGAACGGGTGCTCGCATATCAATCTTTTGAGGCATTGACCGAAATTTCCAAGGGAGCGGCTAACAAGGTGTTCCTGCCTACTAGTGCTGTGGATACGCTGGGCACGCTCGGCGCTATGGCTGAGGTGTTCAAGGCGAGCAAGGAGAGCAAGTAAGAGGGATATTTTACAATTGCGTCACATTCCGTTAAAGTAAAAGCAAAACGAAGCGCATGCTTACGAAGTCAGTTTTGCTGGGCAAAACTTAAGGTGTGTGCTTACGAAGCCAGTTTTGCTTGGCAAAACTTTAAGGAGAGAATATGGTGACGCAAAAAGAAATTTCGCCACTGGTGGAAGCGCTGGGGCTGCAGCCTCACGTGGAAGGCGGCTGGTATAAAAGACTATGGAATGCCCCTTTTGAAATTCCGCAGGACACCCTGGGTGAGAGCTACTCTGGGCCAAGAGCATCGGCCTCTTCCATTTATTTTCTGCTGCATGCGGACGAAGCCTCGGAATGGCACACGGTGCTCTCGTCTGAAATCTGGCTATGGCATTCCGGCAGCCCGATAGTTCTGAGTCTGGGAGGGAGCGGTGACAAGCCGGAGAATGTGACTGAGGTCGTTCTGGGGCTTGACATTGCAGCCGGCCAGCAGCCGCAGGTAGTTATTCCGCCAGGCGTATGGCAGGCCGCCCGCCCGCTCGGCGAAGAGCCGGTGCTGGTCTCCTGCATCGTCTCTCCCGAGTTCCATTTCGATGATTTCAAGCTGATCGGGAAATAAAATGAACGGTAAATGGAGTGTGGCTGTGTTTGCAGCCGCACTCCATTTTTTGTATCTAAGGCATGAACTGCTATACTGATTTTGATAATGGCTGATTACTATGCCGATTATAAGGTTAAAGGAAGTTTGTTCAGGGATAAGCACGCTGAAATGCAGCGGTTTACATTATCCTTATATTTCTCGCTGAGACGGACACTAGCCGAGGATAGGATGGCGGGCCGTTTCCGCTTAATACCATTACGACTGGAGGGCTAATCATGACAGAAGCAAACGGACCCTTTTCCGGGGGGCCTACGTTAAATGACGGGGCAACCATGCCTTGGCTGGGGCTTGGAGTATGGCAGACCAAGAACGGGGAAGAAGTGATTCAGGCGGTGAAGTCGGCGGTGGAGACCGGTTATCGAAGTATCGATACGGCTGCCGGATACAAGAATGAAGAGGGTGTCGGGCAAGCCATCCGTGAATGTGGAGCGGACAGGGATGAGCTGTTTATTACGACCAAGCTGTGGAACGGTGACCAGGGGTATGAGTCGACACTGAAGGCTTTTGAGGTCAGCCGCAAGAAGCTTGGCCTGGATGTTGTGGATCTGTACCTGATCCATTGGCCTGTGGCCGGTAAGTACCGCGATTCCTGGAAAGCTCTGGTGCATCTGCAAAAGGAGGGGCTTGTCAAATCCATTGGCGTGAGCAACTTCCAGCCGCATCATCTGCAGGATATCATCGACGATACGGGAGTGGTGCCTGCGGTGGATCAGGTAGAATTCCATCCGCTTCTGACCCAGCGCGAGCTGCTGAAGTATGCGAAGTCTCATGATATTCAGGTAGAAGCCTGGAGCCCGCTCATGCAGGGGAATCTGGATTTGCCGCTGTTAAAAGAACTAGCCGGTAGATACAACAAGACCGTAGCGCAGATTGTGCTCCGTTGGGATCTGCAGCAAGGTGTCGTCACGATTCCCAAATCCGTGCATGCCGAGCGCATCGTGGAGAATGCGGGATTCTTCGATTTCACCCTCAGCGATGAGGATGTCAAAGCGATTGAAGATCTGAATCAGAATCACCGCTTCGGTCCGGACCCGGATAATTTCAACTTTTAAGCGCATAAAAGGCATTGGGTACAATATTGAAAGCCAAAGAGCAAGTCTCCTTCGTGGGACTTGCTCTTTGGCTTAAGAGGGTGGATTAGCGGCAGCTCTGCCGGAAATGATGCAGGCAGCACCGGCTCTGCCGCTTAATAGACTGAGCGGGAGCGCACAGGCTACGGTTAGGTGAACGCGGCAGAACGGCTGCCTTTCGGGCAGGGCAATCCCGCCCTTTACTGTGCTGGCGGTAATCGAAGGTAAGCATCCACACGAGTGCGGTCATCCAGCCACCAAACTGCGGCGGCAGATCAGAGGTTAAGCCGAACTGGCGCATATCCGGCGCACTGCCGGTAATCAGGGTATGAGCTAGAATGGCCGCTGCCCCGTAGGCCAGGGGCAGACCTGCAGAGCGATAGATCTGCGTGAATGCTAACCCGGCAGATGTTTTACCCGATCGAAACGTTATACTTGCGCAGCCAGAGATTGACTTGGGATAGATAAGCAAACAGCTGCGGACCAGACATCAATTGGCCGAACCAGGGAAGATTGCTGGAAGATTCCGGTGATGCGGCGATTTCGCGGATTTTGGCGGCGTCTATTAATGGAAGAATAGGTGAGGAAGAGTCATCCAGAATGTTCAGCATCTGCGTCCGGACAGCATTTAAGTAAGCCGGATTATGTGTTTTGGGGTATGGGCTTTTTTTACGGTAGAGCACATCGTCCGGGAGAATGCCTTCCAAGGCTTTGCGGAGAATACCTTTTTCCCGGTTGCCTACAGTCTTGATCTCCCAGGGAATGTTGAATACATATTGCACGAGACGGTGATCGCAATAAGGCACGCGGACCTCCAGGCCTACGCCCATGCTCATCCGGTCCTTGCGATCCAGCAGGGTAGGCATGAAGCGGGTAATGTTGAGGTAGGACATCACACGCATTTGCGCCTGTTTGCCGGTCTCGCCGTCAAGTTTTGGCACCTCTGCTACCGCGTCGCTATATCTGTCACCCAGATACTCCAGCGGACGTATCCATTCACGGATCTCCGGTGACAGGAGCTCTGAACGCATTTTTGGTGCGACTGCCCAAGGGAAAGTGCCTGATGACAGCATTTCTTCACGGTGGAACCACGGGTATCCGCCAAAGATCTCATCGGCTGCTTCGCCGGAAATGGCGACGGTCGCATTCTTTTTGATCTCCTGGCAAAATAAATAAAGGGAAGAATCCACATCGGTCATCCCTGGCAAATCCCGCGAATAGAGGGCGTTATCCAGCGCTGCCACCAGCTCGGGGGTATCAAACGCCACATAGTGGTGATTCGTCTTCAGTTCATCGACCATCCGCTTAATCCAGGGGCCGTCTGCACCGGGCTGGAAGGTGTGGCTTTTGAAATGCTTGTCATTATCGACATAATCTACGGAATAGGTATCTACCTGGCCCTGGCCGGTCCGGTTGTAATAGTCTACGGCGAGTGCGGTCAGCGCGCTTGAATCCAGCCCTCCGGAGAGCAGGGAACAGACCGGAACATCGGAAACCAGCTGGCGCTCCAAAGTATCCTGCAGCAGCTCGCGGACCCTGGCCGCCGTTTCATCCACATTGTCAGTGTGTTCGTTGCTGGTAAGCTCCCAATAGGCATATTTACGGATTCCATTCCGGCTATAAATCATGGCATGACCTGGACGAAGCTCGAATATATCTTTATATATCCCCTGTCCCGGTGTACGGGCCGGACCGATGATGAAAATTTCCGCAAGCCCCTCCGGTCCGACATTGGGCTTCACTTTCGGATGCTGCAGCAGCGCTTTGGGCTCAGAGCCAAAGACAAACACATCGTCGACCTGACTGTAGAACAGCGGCTTTACCCCCAGACGGTCGCGTGCCAAAAACAACTGATCGCGCAAACTGTCCCACACGGCAAAAGCAAAAATACCATTCAGCTTCTCTGTGCAGTCCGGTCCCCACTCGATATAGGCTTGGAGCAGAACCTCTGTATCACATTCCGTGAGAAAATGATGCCCGCGCTGCTTGAGTTCGATTTTGAGCTCAGGGGCATTATATAATTCGCCGTTATACACAATCGCGTACACCTTGTCGTCATGGCGGGCGATCATCGGCTGGGCGCCATTCTCGGGATCGATCACACTAAGTCTCCGGTGTCCGAAAGCGCATGGGCCAGAGATCCAGGTTCCGGCTGCATCCGGTCCGCGGTTCTCCAGGGTTTCAGTCATTTTTACGAGCAGTTGCGAGTGCTGTGTGAGGTCGCCGCGCCACTGGATAAATCCGGTTATTCCGCACATGATGTTTCATCCTCTCTTTTGTGCGATTGTTGTCCAAATATAAGAATTTATATGCTTTACGCAATAAATGATCCTTATATTTCTCGCTGAAACGGCTTCCTCAATGCGATACAAAGTATCGCTCCTTCGGAAGTATAGGCTTCTTTGGGTCGGCGGAGCCGTTTCCACTTGTTTCTTTTTTGCCAAGTAATACAGATATATGCCGAAGGAAGGCATAAAATGTATGTCCTTATCCGAACACTAGAGAAGAGGAAAATTTGCCAGGAGGGATGATGACCAGTGTATTATATTAAAGACGCCAAAATCCGCAGAATGACCGAATACGACGGCGCACCATGTGCAGAGGTTGGCGTATTGCCGGGGGCTGTGGGCGATTCTGCCCTTTTGGTGTACATTGTGGAAGACCAGCGCGAGGAAGGCTATGAAATTGTACGCATTCTGACGAATGATGCCGATACCGCAACCGACTGGTTTGATAACAATTTGCATGATGCATTTCAGGACGTAACGTTCAGCGGGTTCACCGGCAGCACCATTATGACTCCGGAGGATGAACGGTCGAAGTTTCAGCAGGAGCTGCTCATTTTTGGAGATCTGAAAAAACAGCTGGAGGCTCATTTCCATAAGCTGTCCTAAAGAGTAGGCTAAAGAGCAGCGGCAGCGGAATCCATGCCGCTGAACCTGCCCCGGCAGCGGTGTTTTGAGGATGAAGCAGATAGACTTCCTCTATATTCGCTCCGGGGGCAGAAATGCCGGTAAGAAGAGAAGAAGGGGCAAACTTTTAAACGGCCTCTTGAAAAATTTGCTGAATAAGGTATAATAGATAACGTTGCGTTAATACATATGTCTTATAAGCTTTGCATTTTCACATGTGTCCCGGTAGCTCAGCTGGATAGAGCATGCGCCTTCTAAGCGCACGGTCAGGGGTTCGAATCCCTTCCGGGACGTCACTGGACAGCCTTCCCTCGGGGAGGCTGTTTGTGCGTCCGGGGGATGAGAAGCCCGGATGGTTCGTTGGAGCATAAGCATCGAGAGCATTCTCTTCGCAATCAGCCCGAATGGGCTGTATCCCTTCCGGGACGTCACTGGACAGCCTTCCTTCGGGAAGGCTGTTTGTGCGTCCGGGGGATGAGAAGCCCGGATGGTTCGTTGGAGCATAGGCATCGAGAGCATTCTCTTCGCAATCAGCCCGTTCTTATTACATCCGGTCGGGCTTCGGCAGTCCGAGTACATCCAAGACTTCGCCGAGGGTGTTCTGAAAGCGCAGAGTCAGCCAGATCCGGAAGCGGATGGAGGTATCCTCTCCCTTAAGGATCGGACAGTTAGAATAAAAGTTGTTGAACAGCGAGGCCAGGGTATGAGCGTAGTTGCAAATACTACCAGGCGTCAGCTCGCGGCTCGCCGTATAAAGAGTGTCCTCCCAGGTGCTGAGCTGTCTAAGCAAGGCTAGCTCGGCTTTCTCCAGCTGTGCCGGGAACTGGGGAACCGCTTCCTGTTCCACGGGAGAATCTGCTTTGCCGAGCACACGGCCCGCACGCGCGAAGGTGTACATCAGATAGACCCCGGTATTACCGGAAATCTCTGTGGCCTGCTTGAAGTCGAACACAATCTCCGTGCCCAGATTGAAGCGCAGCAAGTAATAACGGATTGCGGCGGTGGCGATGAGCCGGCTGGAGAGGCCGGTTTTGTCGGAGCGGGCGGCTTCGATGCTGCTCTCCATGAGCTGGACCAGATCGCTCACCTTGACGCCAATCCCTTGGCGGCCGGACATGGCGTAGGAGCTTTTGCCCTCTGAAGTATCGATGCCAAGCTCAGCGGCGGAAGCCGGACTGAGTGAAACTACACCGTAGCTGACATGATTCAGCTTCTCTGCCTGCTCCCCATACCCCAGTACTTCAAGTGCCTGCTTCACCATCGCCTGAGGGTACTCCTGCCGGTAGTCGATGACATTGACCACTCTGTCCGCCTTGCCAAAAGCCATAGGACCTCCAGTTAAACCAGTTGTCCACAGTCCCGAGTTGAATTCGCTATAGCTGAAATCCTTGTCCAGCAATCCGAATTTCCAGAGATGATAGGCAATATCCTTGGCAGTGTAGGTCAAAATTCCGTTAGAACGCACCAGCACCTTGTCCTTTTGATGATCCTCCGAATCGCTCTCCGTCCCGTCAGCCCCCGGTTGTTTCAGAATCCAGCACCCTGCTAGCTTACCCTCTGTTTCTTGGACGAATACTGCGGTCTCTTTCAGCAGACTGAAGGCGGATGACCAGAAGCCTCCCTTTAAAATACTGCTCTCCCAGACCAGGAGATCATACCCGATTCCGAAGTTGTCCATCTCCGCGACATGCTCTTTTACGATCCGTTCTGCAACCAGTTGGCCGAGCCAGGCCGTATTGCCGTGGCCTTCCTCCAGTTCATGGAGAATGTCCGTCCGTTTATGGACTCTCTCCGGCTGCAGTGCATACTCCTTGTTGATGGCGGCATAAATATCCCAGCAGTAATCCCCGAAACGGACATGCTCTCCGGCCAGCGGCACATGAAGCAAGCCCACTACCGTATCCGCCAGTTGATTGCCCAGATCATCCACATAGTTGTGGACCTCCACGTTGTACCCTGTTTTCCGTAAAATTCTTACCAGCGCATCCCCGATACAGGAGTTTCTCAGGTGGCCTATATGCATAGACTTATTCGGATTGACGCTGGTATGCTCGACAATCACTTTTTCCCCGCTGCCCGTAGGCAGCTCAAAGGAATAGCCCGCCCATTCCTGCCAGTTGATATACATATTTATAAATCCCGGAGCGGCGATCTCGATGCGTTCGAACAATCCTCCGGTAATGCTCATTTGCTTAAGCTCTGCCGTGATCAGTCCGGCGATGGTCATGGGAGCTTTGCGCAGTTTTTTGGCCAATTGCATGGCAATGTTGCTTGAATAATCACCGAAATCGGCATTCGCAGGCTGCTCCAGGGCAACGGTTACCGGTTCTGCAGATTCTGCCCCGAGACTACGGATTACTTGGTTTACACTTTGTTCCAAATGGTTGCTAATCAGTTGACTTAACATGGGATTCCCTCCTTAAAAAATGCACTACAGCTGCAAATCCAGGGGTCCGGCAAACACAAAAAAGCCCCGTCTCTAAAAGAGACGAGGGCATAAGCGCTCGCGGTACCACTCTCGTTGCCGAACACCGGGTTCAGCCACCTCACAGGTTAACGGCCTTCAGCCGGGGCTTCCTACTGCCAGTTCAGAAGTCCATCTCCCGGGTGCGCTTCATGACAGGATCTGTACCGGCTTACACTCTCCCGGCTCGCTGGGGACTAGGGTCCTGGATCACTACTTTCCCGTTCATCGAATGTGGATTGATTTTTATCAGTATAGCGAATTTTTGGAAGAAAGCAATAGCCATTTTGTGGTGAGGCCAAACCAGGCATCAGGGCGCCGGAGAATAACCGATCAATCCGCAGCGGGTGCACCCGTTAGATTTTTAATGTCTGTCGAGCCGTAAATCAGCAGGGCAATTACGATTACAAGCAGAATACCGCCGGCAAAGTCCTCTCCGTCAAAGCTGTCCATCCGTCAATGCGCCTCCCTTTCGTCATTTTTCCGGGCTTCAGGAGTTATCGGTTTTTTTCTTCAGGGCGGTCATGATTTCGTTCAAGGTCAAGCTGCTATTATCATCCAGGAAGCTGAGCAGCTTATCAACATTGTTAGCATTGCCGGAGCTTAAATCGCCCAAGGATTTATACTTTCCCGTCAAACTGACGAACAGGGAAGCATCGGTATACATCTGGATAGAATCTACCCGCAGTTTACCGGTCAGCAGCAGTACAGCCACTGTGTATTCCAATCCTTTTGGAATTTGTTTGTTGGGATTAGCCGGTTGTTTTTTGGCACCAGTCTTTTTCCCCTTTCCAGGAGGGGGCATGGAATCTCCCTTCTTCCATAAAACAATCTATTTCTACACTCTATGCTCTTGCGCTGCTATCGGTGAATGGAGCCTGTCTTCTGTCCACACGGTTAGCCGCTTGCTCGAATATGAATATATTGTGCGACTAGGATCAAACACTGCAAGAGTCTTAGCTTCATAGACTGAATGGTGAATACAAGAAAGGAGGAGTGGGACAAGATGGCTATTTTATCAACTGGACCCCTGGAGAACAATGCGGTTCTGGGGGTTAGACCCACACAGCTGGTGACGGTGAAAATGGTATGCAGAAATACAGTAGGTGCTGTCACTGTAACCATTCAAGGGTATGTGCTTGGCACAACAAGAACGTTGTATGTAAATGAAGTGATTAATATCGGACCCGATGAAGTTGTGACGAGAAATTATTTTGCTGATTTGGATGCCTTCGAGTTTGTGTTTACAACCGGTTCTGGAGATGTGGAGACTGTTGGAATATCCGTGTGGGGCAAACAATCGTCTGGTCAGCTGGTCGGAGCACATCGTGTAGTGGAACACGAGAAAACAAGTCAGGAGGCATAATACGAAATCAAATTAGAAAATGAGAACAGAAACAGGGACCTTCCGGCGGTATACGAGAGGAGGTCCCTGCTTTGTTATTTAGGAAATGATGATTAGTTCCTGATGTGGATCAGATCATCAGAATTTCGCGGATATCCTGCTCCGTTAGGGAAGATAAGGCTTCCTGACCCGGCTCGATGACTTCATCGATCAGATTTTTCTTCTTCTGCTGCAGCTCGTACATTTTATCTTCTACCGTGCCCTGAGCAATCAGCCGGATCACCTGCACTACTTTCTTTTGTCCGATCCGGTGTGCCCGGTCTGCGGCCTGCTGCTCGACAGCGGGATTCCACCACAGATCATAGAGGATGACGGTGTCTGCTCCGGTCAGATTCAGGCCTGTCCCCCCGGCTTTGAGCGAGATGAGGAACAGGTCCCTTTCTCCTTCATTAAAAAGTCCACACAGTTCAACCCTCTTTGAAGCAGGAGTATGGCCGTCCAGGTAGAAATGTGAAATCCCCTGCAAGCCCAGCTCGCGGCTGATCATCCCAAGCATCTCGGTGAATTGCGAGAAAATCAACATACGCTTGCCAGAGCTGCGGCATTCCTCGATAATCTCCAGCAGTTGCTCGAATTTGCCCGATCCTCCCGTATAGCCATCCACAAAAAGTGCAGGGTGGCAGCACAGCTGGCGCAGACGGGTAAGTCCGGCAAGCACCTTGATTCGCCCATTGCCGAACCCATTGCCGAACTCATCGCTGTCCAGATGCTTGAGCGCTTCCTTCCGCAGCCTGGCGAGATAGGCAACATACAGCTTTTTCTGTTCCGGCAGCAGCTCGGAGGCCTGAAGGGACTCGATCTTTTCCGGCAGTTCTTTAAGTACATCACTTTTCAGGCGGCGCAGCAGAAACGGGCGGATCCGCCTGGCGACAGTCTCCCGGGGCAAATCGTGAAAGGCTTTTTTGCCCGGGAACAGTCCGGGAAACACGACGCCGTAGATCGACCAGAGATCCTCCAGCGCATTTTCAACCGGGGTTCCGGTAAGGGCGAAGCGATAACGCGCCTGCAATGCTTTTACCGCCTGTGCCGTCTGGGTTGCATGGTTCTTGATGACCTGCGCTTCATCCAGGACGAGAGTATGGAAAGAACGCTTAACATACAGCTCGACATCACGGCGCAGCAGCGGATAGGAGGTGATTACAACATCACAGCCTGCCGCATTCCGCAGCGTCCGGCTCCGTTCGGTCAGGTTCCCGTCGGCGATAGCCGCTTGGATCTGCGGAGCGAAGCGCTTCAGTTCATTCTGCCAGTTGTAGAGCAGCGAGGCAGGTGCAACAATAAGCGCAGGCAGCCCGGTCTTGCGGATATCTTCCAGCTCTGAGAGCAGGAAAGCGATGCTTTGCAGCGTTTTACCCAGACCCATATCATCTGCAAGGATACCCCCGAAACGGTAGTGAGCCAGCGTCTTCAGCCACTGGAAGCCATACTGCTGGTAATCCCGCAGCACCGGAGCCAGTGTCTCCGGAAGCGGAAAGTCAAGATTCTCCGGACTGTGCATGTTCGCCAGAAGACGGCGGAAGGAGCGTCCAATGCGGATAGCATCGGTACCTCCTTTGCCGGTATCGGCATCCAAATGAAGCCCCTGGATTAAAGGCAGAGAGAATTCTGCGCCAGGGATATCGGCAGTCCCCATTCCAAGCTCATTAATGAGTGCGATAATTTCCTGGAACTCGGCGGTTTCCAGCGGCAGCAGCGCCCCGTCCGGCAGGCGGTAATATTTGCGCTTCTCCTGCAGGGACTTCAGCACCAGTACTATATCTGATTCGGGAATGCCGTCCATACCGAATTTGAAATCAAGCCAGTCGGTTTTTTCATTCCACGTTAAGCTGGCCTTGGGGATGTAGGTGCCGGTAGGCACCCTCAACTTGACGGCGGTGGTCGCGTATACCTGCAGTAAGGGCTCCAGCAATGGAATCGTATGGTACAGGAAGTCATATTCCCCTTCCTCGTCGTTCATAATATAGCCGCTGTCCGTTCGGGCAAAAGACTCATGGGCCATCAGATCCAGAATCCGCTGCTCGGTTTCACTATCCCGCATGAGGATGACTTCATCGCCGCGGTCACGCATCTGCTCCTCCAGCGGATTGACGACAATCGTTCCGTACTGGAATTCAAGCCCGGCCAGCAGCCGGTCCCGCACCCGGTCCAGATAGAGCCTGGCTTGCAGCTGCGTCTGTACAATCCGGTCAGCAATGGCAGCAGCGATATGAACCTGTCCCAGCTTCTTGAGGCCGGGAATCACTTTGTCCATAAAAGTTTCCATCTGTCCTGGAGCGATAACGATCCCGTTGGTTCTGGACTCGGCCAGCATTCTCTTCAGTTCAGACAGACGTATGCATTCCTGCACCGGCAGCTTCAGCAGCTTGCTTTCAGACAGCACAAGCCCGTAATCCTCCATGACCGTAAGTTGTGCCAGTCCTGTAATGTCCAGCCGGTAGCCCTTTTCTTCAGCCTCATCAAATTGAAAACTAAGCTTAGGGAGCCCGTTTTCAATGGGAATGCCTGCGGTGACCGTGTCGCCAGCCTGCCAATGAACAGAAGAGGATGCCCCTAGAACAGGCAGAAGTGACTCCCAGAAAAAAGGCGGAATGGCCAGCACCCGCTCTCCGCCCATACTTCCTGAATAAGAGGAATAGGGCGCGGCATTGCCCTGGTAGATCCGTTCATTCAGAAGAATCTCGATCAGCTTCAGCAGCACGGCATTGTCTTCCTTCTTGAAGCAGTGCAGGGTAGGGTCATACATGAAATGCTTGGAGAATTCAAAGGGTTCACCGCGGTGGACGCGTTCCAGAAACGCTCTTATTTTCTGGACAATGTAAAGGCGTTTGGGGCCTACTTTCAGTTCAAGGCCGAGCATGCGGTTGCCAAAGTTATAGGCAAAGGGTTTGCAGATAAATTCCATCTCCAGCGGGATTCTAACATCTACATAAGCTCCAGCGCCGCTCGGGCGTTGGCGGTTGTTCTCGAACAAACCCAGCATACTGCTTACAAGAAACCGGTCATTTGAGTCATCAGCTACGTTTTGTGGATTGCTGCGGACTTCATCCGGCTCCATTCCAGATGATTGTCCATCCACGTCTTCTTCGGTATAGAGGATAGATACCAGAACTGCGGCAATATGCTTGCAAAACGGTCCACCGTGGGAATACGCGGGACAGGAGCATTTGCCGTTCACGTCTCCGTCGCTGTCTATGGTAAGCGTGATATCGTAAGGCTCCAGTCCGTAGACAGTAGCCTGATATTTCGAATATTCCAGTCCCTCATAATTCTCTACTGCGGCCAGCCGGACCTTTCCAGCTTCATAATCCTCTGAGCCCCGTTCAAAAGCTGCCTTGCCGCACAGCAGCCTGATTACCCGTTCCGGCACATAAAAACTCACCGCATGATCACTTCCTTCTAGCATATCCTTAATTGCTGAATTACTATAGCTTCCATATTAGCAGAACATGCGTACGCCTTCAAAGCAGGAATAGAAAAAGCCATCCTGGGCCCGCAGATCTGCAGGTAGAGGATGGCCGTGGGTCGCGGGCGATGTGCTTAATTCGATTGGCCGACAGGTGCCAAAAAATAGGACGGATATTTGACAAAATTGGTTTTAACAATATTTTCTGTTCATTGATTCTCACGCCGTATTGCCGGACCGCTGATCCCATGCAGCATGAACTCAATAGTCAGGTTGATCTCAGCTTCATCATCCCAGTCTTTGTCCGGCATCAGCAGAAGGCGTGCCAACAGATACCCGATTACGGAGGAGATGGTGAAGCGTATAATTGAAGAGGTGGGGACATCTGCCACCTCGCCCTTTTCTTTGAAATGATCGGTGATATTCGTTACCCGCTCCAGTATATTGTTCATAACATTTTCAATGAACTGTTCCCGGAGAACCGGCTGGAAGGGGATTTCCTGTACGAATATTCTCAGGATCTTAAAATTTTTGCGGGCGAACTCCAGGCGGTTCACCATAAAGGCCCGCAGGAACGCTTCATAGCTCTCAAAAGGAACATCCAGCACTCCGCCGAAATTGCGAAGCACGAAAGGTGCGATCATCTTGGCCATAGCCGGGCTTACAATAGACAGCAGCAGCTCTTTTTTGGTCTTGTAGTAGCGGAATATGGTACCTTCTGCCACTCCCGCCCTTTGGGCAATTTCACTGGTGGAGGCAGCGGCGTAGCCCTTCTCGGAAAAAATCTCAATTCCCGCCTGCAGAATGGCCAGCTGCTTGGGTGTCATCTTTTGTTCTTCACTGAGGGTCAGCAGCTCCGCGATCCACTCTTCCTGACCTTGCTGCTCTGCCGCTTTGTTCTTTTGCATGCGGTTGTCCTCCCAAAACTTTTCCTTCAATATAGTCTATCACAGGAAAATTAAAGTTTACATTTTACGATGCTTGCGCAGAGCCAGCACATTGAGCAGCATGAACAGGAGGGAGAAGCCAATCAGCGCGTAGACATCAAGGTCAATGGCGTTCCAGCCTTTGCCGCGGATCATGATATTCGTCAGCGCTTCCGAGCCGTAATAGATCGGCGTTGCCAGTCCCACACGCTGCAGCCACAGGGGAAGGGTATCCAGCGGGAACAGCCCGCTCAGAAAAATCTGCGGAACAATAATCAGCGGAATGAACTGGATCATCTGCAGCTCATTGGCGGCATATGCCGAGAGCAGCGTGCCCAAAGTCAGAGCCGACATCGAGAGCAGGAGGGTCAGCAGCAGCACATAGCCGAAGCTCCCCGCCATCATAATGCCGAGCACCTGGATAGAGAACCAGGAGATCAGCAGCGCCTGGAACACGGTGAAGATACCGAACCCGCAGACGTAGCCAAGCACAATCTCCCAGCGCTTCAGGGGCGTGGAGAGCAGACGCTCCAGTGTTCCGGTAGTCCGCTCCCGCAGGAAGGAAACACCGGCAATCAGGAAGACGAAGAAAAAGATAAATACACCAATCATAATCGGACCAAAGCGGTCAATGGTCTTCATATCCTCAGCGCCGTACAGATAGCTGATCTGCGGTTTCATCTGGCCTTGTCCCGCATTTGCCGGATGAAAATTCTGGATGGCTGCAGACACAGCCATCATCACCGCCCGGTTTGCGGTCGGATTGCTGCCCTCAAGAATAACCTCGGGTGAAGTTCCATTTAGAGTAACGAGGGCATCCAGCTCACTTTCCTGAAGGTCGGCTTTGCCGAGGTCCGCTGATTTGTATAGAACAACCTTCGCGTTCTGCGCTTCAAGCGCGCTGGTGAAAGGGATCGCACCACCGGAGACCCCGATCTTTGGCTCATAGGCATTTCCATTGAATACCAGACTCATCAGGCTGAGCACGAGTAGCGGGGCGATGAACATGAGCGCCATGGTTCTTTTATCATGAATGAATTGCTGCAGGATCCGCAGGGTAATTGCGCGTACTCTCATCGCCGGGCACCTCCATAATATAGAAAAGCGTCTTCCATCGAAGCAACGCCTGCAGATTGCAGCAGACCCTTCGGAGAATCCACGACCAGCAACTGCCCGTCCCGGATCATCGCGAGCCGGTCACATTTTTCCGCTTCGTCCATCACATGGGTAGTCAGCACAATAGTGGTACCCTTTCCGTTCAATGCACGCAGCTCTTTCCAGATAGACTGGCGTAATACCGGATCAATGCCCACCGTAGGCTCGTCAAGAATGAGCAGCGGCGGTTCATGCAACAAGGCGATCGCCAGCGACAGGCGCCGCTTCATTCCGCCGGAATATTGATCCACGCGTTTACGCAGATGCTCCTGCAGATTTACAATCTCCATCACATCGGCGATCCGCCGGACACGGTTTCCGCCCTTTAGTCCATAAAGGGACGCGAAGAATTCCAGATTTTCTTTGGCGCTTAGCTCGGTGTAAAGTGCATCCGACTGCGCCATATAGCCGATTTGCTGCAGCAGGGAGAGCTTGGGCACAAGGGTACCCAGCACCTTCACTTCCCCTGAGGTAACTTCATCAATGCCGGTCAGCAGCTTCACGAGCGTAGTTTTACCTGAGCCGGAAGGGCCAAGGATACCGAAGGTTTCGGCCTGCTCCACCTGAAGTGTAATATCCTTCAGCACCTCTCTGCTGCCAAATGCGCGGTGGACATGGGTTACAGCAATCACAGGATTCACTTGGTTCATGTCAATCTCCTCGATTCCATGGATATGAGTGAGTACTCACTCATTATTCTAAATCAATCCGTTACAGATGTAAATTGCTTTTTCAGCAGTGAAACCCTAATGAAAAGATTTTTTTAAAGTTTAACCAAAAAGGAGTTTTAATCTGTGGAAGTTTAGGGTAATTATGGGTATCAGTAAATATACTAATAATAAACTTTCCATAGAAGAGGGGCTGGAAAATGACCTACAGAAAGGTTGTGCTGGGCTTGCTGGTATGGGTGGCCGCGGCAGGACTTGGTGCATGCAGCAATCCCGGAAGTGAGACGGGTGAAGGGCATTTTCGCACTTTGGCGCAAGAAGGCGTAGACAAGTCACAGTATCTTCCCGGGGATTTACCGATTCCAGCCGGTGCGGGTATTACATTTACTGAGGGTGAGGCAGCCCACGGAAAAAAGTCCTCCATGCTGATCTATGAAACCCGGGAAAGCATGGATGAACTCGGCAGCACCTATCAAAAGTATGTGAATGACAAATCGCTGAAACTCGGGACACAGATTGTGGACAGGAAAAACATGATTATTAGTGGCAAGGTCCCTAATGCATATTCCTATTCTATTATAGGCACCAGCTCGGCTTCGAATCCCGGCAGTACCGAAATTATCGTAACATGGATTGAGAATTAACGTATTTAACCTAAAATTTACCTTAAGGCCGACCTTGATTGCTCAGGTGCGGTCTTATTTGTGCAGTTAATATTTCCATAACATTCCTCTCGAACAGAATTGACACTCGTAGATGAAAATAACATTAGCAGTTACCTATAGGAAAAGGGTGAATCTAATTGGGAAATAGAAAATGGTTCAGCGCGGCTTTGGCTTCAGCACTTCTCGTAACAGGAGGAGCGGGAAGTATTTTGGCAACAAGCAGCAGTGCTAATGCTGCCGCCGTTAAGACCTCAGCAGTCAAAGAAGGCAGCACCACCTGGACTGTGAACGGAACGCCAGTGACCCTTAGCACTATTGACAGCAAAGGCTATAAGCTGTATTCGCTAAGTCAAGTGGCAGGGGAGCTTGGCGCCAAGCTGATCTTAGGCAGCGGAGGCTTTCAATTGAACGACAGCAAGGGATTACATAATGTAGTCATTCAAGCAGGCTCAAAAAGCTATCAAGTAGATGGTGTGGCACAACAATTCACCATCGCACCTGTCGATTATAACGGTAAAACGTATGTAGAGCTGACGAAGCTGGTTACTTCACTTGGCGGAGAACTGCAGGCTGAAGGTCAGACGATTCTGAGCTTTGCCCGTCCGGAAGGTCAGTTTGATACGCTGCACTGGAGTGCCAATGGAAGCATTATTGCGAACAAAAGCGATTCCGAAACAGCACAGCTGTTCAAATTCCGCACATACCCTGGCGACTACGAGGTTTTCTCTTCCAATGAAAGCGCACTGGATTTCGCAGTTTCCGTAGATCAGAACTGGGGCGCGTTCACCGATGAGACAGGCCAGCTGAAGCTGATCAACCTTGCCAGCGGAGCCATCTCGACACTTGGAACGGATACCAGCGTGAAGACGGATCTGGTCTGGTCGCAAGATGGCAAGACCATCTACTTCATCCAGGGTGACAAGCAGGAGAAGATCGCTCAAATCTCGGTAGAGACTGGTGCCGTTAAAGCACTGCTTGAAGATAAAGTGGAGAATAAATCGGAACTGCGTCTGTCTACTGATGCCAAGAGTGTTGTCTACATTGTTAACGTAACCGGGGTCGCCAAAAATGATGCTGACAGTACAGAAGATTCGCTTACTGTAGATTTCAGCAAAGCCGGAGAGCAGCTGTATAAGCTGGATCTCGCTACCAAAGATGCGAAGCCTGTAGCTCTGACTACAGCGCTGGACAATAAGTTGTATCCGGAAATTCTGGCTAATGGCGGAGTCGTGTACCTGAGTGCAGATCCGGATGGCAATGCAGCCAACACCCTGAAATTCATCGCAGTGGACGGAACTATTACGAACATCGCTCTTGATGTTGAACCTTCATGGTCAACTGGGGTATCCACAGGTCTGATCGTCTCCGGTACAGCAGCGGACGGAAGCACTTCTATCTATTCCATTGATGCCAGCGGCAGCAAAACAGTGCTGTTCCATACGTCCGAAGATGTATCAGAAGTAGCCGTATCCAAAGATGGCAGCAAGCTTGCTGTTGTCAGCGACGGCAAAGTGCTCCTAATCCAGGGCGGCAAAGCACTTCAGCTCTCCAAATAAACGACTGAGGCATCACCCACATCATATAACGGCGGAATCGCCGAGAGGAGAAATTATTCATGAAGATTTTCAAAAAATTCACAGTTACAGCTTTGACCGCGGTTATCGCGGTAACTGCATCTTTTGCCGGAATCGCGGCTGCTGCAGATTCACTTAAGGGGAAAATTACAGTCAACGGCTCCACCGCATTGCTTCCGCTGACGCTGCAGGCAGCCAAGGAATTCCAGAAGCTTCATCCGAAAGTCAAAATCGCTGCTTCCGGTAAAGGTTCTGTCACTGGACCACAAGCTGTGAAGAAAGGGATTGCCGATATCGGCGCATGCGACTGGGATGCAAGCATGGACGTTCCCGGCTTCAAGGCTTTTGAAGGACAAGTAGCTAACAAAGTAGCCGTTATTCCTTTTGCCACCATTGTTAACAAAAATGTAGGTGTAGATAACCTCACTACCGAACAGCTGCAAGGCATTTTCTCTGGGAAAATCACCAACTGGAAAGATGTCGGCGGATCGGATGCCAACATTGTAGTCGTTACCCGCGCCTTCGGTTCCGGTACACGTGTTAACTATCAGGCTAAGGCACTGGCTGGCGGGGATATCACGAAGAAAGAGAAAAACTATAAAGAAACCGGATCAAGCGGCGATATGAAAACTGCTGTTGCTACAACCCCTAACGCTATCGGCTATATCGACCTTGTCTATGTAAGTGGTGGCGACATTAAGGCTGTGAAATTCAACGGTGTTGAAGCAACTTCAGATAATGTTATCAATGGATCTTACAAGATTTGGGCTTACGGATATTATATGACCAAAGGCCAGCCAAGCGGCGTAACCAAAGAATTCATCGATTATGTACAAAGCAAGAAGTTCCAGCAGGGTTCCCTGAAGAAGCTGAAATTCATTCCGATTTCCGCAATGAAGGGTTAATGGTAAGTCTTTTAGAATCATGAACATATATTGAACGGTAACAGCGGCCAGCTCCGGAGTTCATGCGGGGGTGGCCGCTTACAGGAGGGAAAGTATGGGGGCACCGGTCCAGAACCTGGCATCGCGGGCACAGAAGAGCAGTCTTGCAGAAAGCAGTATAAGCACCAAACGCCACAACAGGCATTTATTCAGCAACACCATGTTCCGTTATTATTTTCTGTTCAGTATCCTTGCACTTTGTCTGGTGCTTGGACTTGTCATTGTATTCATCGGCAAAACGGCGCTGCTTCTGTTCGCTCATCTCTCGCCGCTTGAGTTCTTCTTCTCATTCAACTGGAGCCCGGAAGAGGAAGCCTTTGGCGCCGCTGCCTTTATTGTTAATACATTATCACTGACGGCCCTGACACTGCTCATTGCGGTTCCCGTGTCGGTAGGAATGGCTGTGCTGTGTGCGGAGATCGCTCCGAAATGGCTCAAGGGCTTTATCCGGCCGGTGCTGGATTTGCTTGTCGGGATTCCTTCTATAGTCTATGGATATCTGGGGTTGACCGTGCTATTGCCTTTTCTGCGCAGAGTCAGCGGGGAAGGGCTGGGAGACGGCCTGCTTGCGGCAGCGCTTGTCCTGGCTTTGATGGTATTGCCTACTATTTGCCGGATCAGTGATGATGCCATCATTGCCGTTCCGCGCAAATACCGGGATGCCGCTTATGCCCTTGGTTCCACGCGTCTGCAGGTGATTATGCGTGTAGTTCTGCCCGCAGCCAATAGAGGCATTATCTCGGCCATTATTCTGGGCATGACCCGTGCGGTTGGAGAGACAATGGCAGTTGTGATGGTTATCGGTAATACGCCTCAGCTGGCCAAAACCCTGTTCACTCCCTCATCCGTACTGACCAGTAACATCGTAATGCAGATTTCTAATGTGGAATTTGACTCCACCTGGAACTATGCGCTGCACATGATGGCCTTTCTGCTGCTGTTGATTTCGTTTGTGCTGATCCTTATCATCCGCATATTAGGCCGGAAAAGGGGGGATGCAGCATGAATTTTACCCGAACACGCCATTCGGCCCGTTCACAACGTAACAACAAATTGGCAACCATTGCTTTTTACACCCTGGGCGCTCTGGTCATGCTGCTGATTTTCTGGCTGCTCTTCACCATTCTAAGCAAAGGCGTGCCATCGCTCAGACCAGACTTCTTGATCAAGCAGCCGGAGGAAATGGACGCTGGCGGCGGTATTGGCCCGGTGCTGTTCAACTCCTTCTATATTTTGTTCATTTCGCTGCTGATTTCGATTCCGATTGGTGTCGGGGCCGGAATTTATATGGCGGAATATGCGCCGGATAATAAGTTCACCGGAGCGCTGCGCATCTGCGTGGAGTCGCTATCGTCGGTTCCTTCCATCGTATTCGGGCTGCTGGGTCTCGCGATCTTTGCCGAATACTTTAACGTCGGACTGACCATTCTCGGCGGCGGTGTCAGCCTGGCACTGCTCAATCTGCCGATGCTGGCCCGCGTTACGGAAGAAGCGGTACGCGCCGTTCCCGGAGAGATCCGTGAAGCAGGCTATGCCCTGGGAATGACCAAGTTCCATGTTATCCGCAAGGTGGTGCTGCCGGTAGCCATGCCAGCTATCGTGACCGGTGTCTGTCTGGTGGCAGGACGCGCCTTCGGGGAGTCGGCTGTTATTATTCTGACTGCGGGCCTCAGCACTTCCGGCGAGATGTGGGATTTCAATCTGTTCTCGCCAGGCGAGACACTGGCTGTTCATCTGTGGTATGTACAGTCAGAGGCCATCGTTGAGGATGCGCGGCAGATTGCCGACAAGTCCGCAGCCGTGCTTGTGTTCGTGGTACTGCTGATTAATTTCATCTTCCGGTTCCCGCTGTGGCTCGGACGCCGCCGGGGACGCTAAGCGGCAGCAGATCTCTCATTTATACGTTCTAATGAATACAGAAACGGATGCCGACCTGGGTAAAGGGGGCATCCGTTTCTGTTTATGCTCAATTGTTAATTGCTTAAAATTGTAAATAATACTAAAATGAAAGCAATCCCATTTCCATACGAATCCCCCTTTCATCAGTTGTACCTTATAAGGAGGTGCGTAAGATGCCCAAACGTATGTCCGAGCAGGATCTGAACAAGTTGATCAATACGCTGGAGCTTACACCTAATGATGGTGAACATGAGTTTCTTGTTAAAGAATCGTTCATTAGTGAGGGGACTCCTGATGATGAACTATCGGGGCGTCTGTTAGTAAGAGCAGACAAGATATTCGTTCAGGACCCCCTCCCGGGCGGAACGCCAGCCGTGATCTCGGCCGTTCTTCCCGTCGTGATCCATGTCAATGGACAAGCCATTGAAGAGCCGACCCCTGTTACGTCGCAGGATATTATCGATTGGGAGCTGTCTGAGCCTCCCTTGTATGCAATTACCATTTCAGAAGACCGGCTGATGGCTTTTTTTACTCTATATTCCCCAAAGAAATTTCGCTGGCGGCTAAACAATCAATATTCTTCGAGTGTGCTTAAAGTCGATGCTTCCATTGATTTGGAGACGGTAACCGGCCAACTGGGGCTGAATCAGATTATTGTCGATTTTGAGCAGCGGGGAATCATTCAGAATCTGAACATTTCCGGCATACATGGAGAACTGCAGAATCCCACCTATCAGCCCATTCCCGCATCCAAAGGAAGAGCGGCTGTACCCGGGGAGAATGCACGTTTGGATTTGTTTTTTTCCGAAACCATTGAGAATGAATTTAATGAAATCGAAGGCCAGGTAGACTACCGCAGCCACCTTCGTATTCCGTCAGCGATCAGAGGGCAGGTTATCGCCCGCAAGATTCCGATTGCTGAGGGGATTCCCGGCTATGATGTCTATGGAGAAATTCTCTACCCGCCTCCCCCGAATGACATTACTGTGCTCGCTAGGAATAACACTGTGCTGCTGATTAATAACGAGGTGCGGGCACTGTATGAAGGAAGGCCAAGAGTCACAGGTGACAAAATCAAAAGTTTCGATATCTGTACCTCCTACCTCGTTCCCGGCAACGTGAATATCAAATCAGGCAATATCGTATTCTCAGGAGATGTGGTGATTCGCGGGGATGTCGAAGACAATATGATTATTGAGTCCCTGGGTAATGTGTATGTAGCCGGAAGTATTTATAATTCTACAATTACAGCTACCGGCAGTATTGTGGTCAAAGGGAATGTGGTCAATAGTAACCTGTATTCGGGGTACTTTGGCGTAATGTACAACCGGATCTATAACTGTTCCAAACAGCTGATTGATGAGGTTAGAAATTTGCAAAAGGCGGTCTGGTTGCTGAACCAGGCGGTGCAGAGCCGCAATCAAAGTGTGAATTTCGGACAAGCAGTGCTGCTGCTGCTAGAGAGCAAGTTTCAAAAGATTCCGCAGATTATTAAGGAACTGCTCTCGGTACTGACAACCGTTCAGGCCAATTATCATCAGGATTTGGGCCAGACACTGCATTTCCTGAATCTGTTTTTGAAGCCGATTCAACTGGTGGATTTCCTGACGGAAGCTTCGCTGAGCGGAGTGATCGTGATGCTGGAAGAATTGCATTCCGGTGTGGCCCGGATGCAGGAGTCCAAAGTAGAGGTCAATATCGGCAAATGCCAGAACAGCACACTGAAATCGAATGGAGACATTCTGATTCATAGAGATGGAATTGTGCAGAGCGAGTTGTTTTCCTCAGGAAATATTACGTTTCTGAAGACATTTTCCGTCTGCCGCGGCTCCAAGCTGGAGTCGGGAGGCAGTATTTCTGCTTATTACGTCGGAGGTGAGAGCGGCGCGCAATCCCTGCTTAAGGCCAAGCACAGCATTACCGTACGCAAAATGTATCATGGTAAAATTACCGTAGACCGGTATACGACCGAAATCACCGAGCCTGTAGAGAATATGAATTTTGACGCCGAAACGGTGCGTATGCTGAAATTACAGATGGAATCCAAGTGAATGCCGGCAGAGGGGAGCCGCGCACCTCGCCTCGCTCTGCCAGTTCCACTTTCCGACAAATAAACAGCCCTCCTTGAAGGAAGGCTGTTTATTGCTGCGCCAGAAGTTCACTATACAATCTGCTGTTATTCCCCCGTCTGCGCTTCTACTGCAATGCTTCACGCACGAATCCATCCGCTTTTGCAAGCCGCCGCCGTGCTTCGCCAGCATCAACATCACTTAGAATCATAATAATGGCTGTTTTCACATGACCTTCAGCAAGCGTAAACGCGGCCTCAATCTGCTCCTCAGAAGCATGGGTCGCCAGCTCAATAATACGCTTTGCCCTGTAGACCAGCTTCTCATTGGAGGGGTTCAGGTCGACCATCAGATTCCGGTAGACTTTACCGATTCTAATCATGGCGGTTGTCGTCAGCATGTTCAGGATCATTTTTTGTGCCGAGCCTGATTTCATCCGCGTGGAGCCCATAACAACCTCCGGTCCTACTACGGCTTCAATCGTCAGCTTGCCGACCCCGGCCATTGGTGTACCCGTGTTATTGCATAGCCCAATGACGACGGCTCCCAGCTCCCCAGCCCGTTTCATCGCTCCCAGTACATAGGGGGTGCGTCCGCTGGCAGCGATTCCGACCACTACATCTTTATCGGTTACAGCACATTCGTCGATGTCCTGTGCGCCCAATTCCAAGCTGTCTTCCGCACCTTCCACCGGATCTTTAACCGCCCGGAAACCGCCGGCAATAAGTCCCTGCACCATGGAGGGAGGGGTGCCGTAGGTGGGCGGGCACTCCGAAGCATCCAGAATACCGATTCTCCCGCTGGTTCCGGCACCGACATAGAACAGTCTGCCGCCGGTCCGAAAGGCGTATACAATATAATCCGCCGCTCTGGCAATCTGCGGGATCAGGCCCTGGATGCACTCCGCGACGAGGCGGTCTTCATTGTTAATCAACTGCATAATTTCAGCAGAGCTGAGGCTGTCGATATCCGTGGTCTTATCGTTGGGCTGCTCTGTCATCAAATTCGCTAAAATATCGTTCATGAGGTTTCGTCCTCCTGTCTGTCTATTGTTGTCTGTGGTAATGTTTCGATTTCCCGTCCGTTTCGTCCAGCAGCAGCTTCCCCAGCCTTGCCGCCCCCGTGGACGGCGGAGCTCCGTGGCTCCCATCCACAATCTCCAGGGCACTGCTGAATTTCAGCAGACGCTGGCAGAAGAGTCTATAAAAAACGCGAGAATACCTGAAGACCGAACCGCTGAGGACTACAGGAAGCGTCATCAGCACCGGGTTTTGGCGCAACAGCGCAGCCGCCGTATCGCTAAGAGCTTCCGCCTCTTCAGAGAGAATGGCAGTTGCGGCGGGGTCCCCGGCTTCAGCCGCTCCGATACAGAGCTTCGAGAAGGCGGCAATCTTAGCTTTGGTATGAGAAGGATGATAAATATATTCCTTCAAATCAGTGATCTGCTGTAAACAGTATTCTTCCATAATCATACCGGTCATTACGGTAGGAGGCTGAGCAGCGTCATGGCTGCGCATTACGGTCTGGACTGCACGGAGTCCAATCCGGTAGCCGCTGCCTTCATCCCCAAGAAGATGCCCCCATCCGCCTGTACGATGGCAGGAGCCATCCGGGCTGTAGCCATAGCAGATCGAGCCTGTCCCCGAAATAATCAGTGTTCCGAAGCTGTTGCCCAGCGCAGCCATCAATGATATTTGTCCTTCAGATTGGATGAATACCGGGATGGATATTCCGCGCTTCAACAAATGCTGAAGAACAGCGTTCTTTAAGCAGGCTTGTTCCTCCTTTGTCGAAAAACCTGACACTGCAAGACAGATCGAAGTCATGTCAGCTACGTCTGTCTGCAAACGTTCCAGCAATCCGTCAATAGCTGACATGACTCTTGTAAGCGCTACACCTAAGGTCGCGCTATGAGGATTGGAGGGGCCGCCGATATAGCGTGCAAGTAGCTCTCCCGCCTCATTCAAAGCGGATGCATCGGTCTTTGTGCCGCCACCATCAAGGCCTAAGTACACTTTCATCGATCACTCACCACTTTGATTTTTTCCTAATTATATGAGAATCGGCCCGTAAAGTAAAACAAAATTTCACAAATAAAAAAGTTGTTGAAATTTTATTTCACAGCTCATATAATGAATTCATTCCAAGTAATTGGGAGAATAGCAAACGGAACAAGTTATATTATCTAACATCAATTTGTGCAGTGTTTGTGTAAGGTCGGCCATTACATGAGGGGGTGCTTGGATTTAATGAACGGCGGATTAATTCGACTAAGGGAAATGTATGATGCATTAAGTCCTTCTGAACACAAGATTGCTGCTTATATCCTGCAGAACCCGGATGAGATGATTCAACTCTCAATTGCGGATTTGGCAGCGAAGAGTGGTTCAAGTCAGGCGGCCATCGTAAGGTTGTGCAAGACTATTGGTTTCAAGGGTTATCAGGATCTGAAGATCAAGGTGGCGGGGGATCTGCAGGGCAGAGATCCGGCAATCATCGGCTATCAGGAAATCCGCCCGAATGATACCATTGCGGCGATCATGCAGAACGTATCCAATAATAATATTCAATCGATCCGGGACACGCTGACGATTCTGGATGAAGACATGGTAGAACGGGCCGTGGAGGCCATTGACCGCGCCAAGCGAATCTATTTTTTCGGCGTGGGCGCTTCCAATCTGATTGCGATGGATGCCCAGCAGAAGTTTCTGCGGATTAATAAGACCAGCTTTTCCTTTGCCGACCCTCATGTTCAGCTTACGAGCGCGATCACAGCTTCGGAAGAAGATGTGGCTGTGTGTATTTCATACTCCGGAGAGACCAAAGAGGTCATCCGGGCCGCTTCTATTGTCAAAGAAAATGGAGGGACTGTCATCAGTATTGCCAAGTATGGCAGCTCTACCTTGAGCAAGAGCGCAGACATCCCGCTGTGCACCTCCGCTACCGAGAATGAAATCCGCAGCGGAGCGATGGCTTCCCGGATCACCCAGCTTAATCTGATTGATATTCTATATCTTGCTGTTGCGAGCCGGAATTATGAGCAGTCCGTTACTTATTTGGAGAGAAGCAGACAACATATCAAACGGCTATAGCCTGGAAAACAAAGGGGAGACAATAATGAAGAAAAGTTTATGCTTGGGTTTGGTTCTGGTCATGATGCTGATTAGCGCTTGCAGCAACTCCGGAGGCAAGGAGGCAGCAAACCGTCCGGATGCCAAGGACACCATTACGGTCTGGACCTATCCGGTTCATGGTACCTACGAGGATGAGCTCAAAGGACTGGTTGCTGATTTCCAGAAGGAACATCCGAACATCACCGTTAAGACGGAAGTGTTGTCTTGGGCAGAGGGTCCGAAGAAATTCGATGTTGCCCTGAACGCCGGCAGTCCTCCTGATCTGTATTTTCACAGTGTAGATGGCACTTATGTCAACACCGGACTGGCATTGGATCTCGACCCGTTCATGACCGATGAGATCAAAAATGACTACCTGCCGGGAACACTTGCGCTCGCACAAATAGGCGGTAAACAGTATGGCCTTCCGCTGTACCAGTTCCAATGGGGCTGGGGCGGAAATAAGCGCATTCTCGAAGAAGCCGGAATTGACTGGGCTGCCATCCAGCAGAACGGCTGGACCTGGTCTGAGTTTGAAGCGGCGGCTGCCAAGCTGACCAAGAAACTCCCGGACGGCTCCACCCAATACCCGCTGGTCACAGACGGAACCTCGCTCGATTTCATTGAGATGCTGTCCCGCAACAATAATATGCCGGATGTCCTGGACGAATCAGGTGCTTTCCAGTGGAACGATAACCGTATCCTGGGTACGCTGAGCTTCATCAAAGGCCTGCTGGATAAAGGTTATTTACCCAAAGAGACTTCAGCAATTGCTCCAGCCAAACGTTCCGATATGTTCTATGCCGGACAAGCGGCTATAATCTCCAAGGCTATTCCCTACTATGATGTCATGATTCAGAACCGCAACAAGGATATTGACGCCGGTACGGTCAAAGGTGAGAAGATCGACTTTGTCCTGCTCCCGGTTCCCCATAAGGATGATGCTCCTGCGAAAACTACTATGGGAGCAGAAGGCTACATTGCTTTTAAACAAAAGAACGACAAAGGCGAGCAGCATGCCAAAAATACCTTCCTTGTCCTGGATTACCTGAGCGGGGCGAAAGCCGGAAACTCCTCCAATGAATTGGTGTTGCCATTCGTACGCAAATCCCAGGCAGAACAGTATGCAGGCAAAGCACTTGGCACAGAAGAAACCATTAAGGCATCGGAGATCATGGCCAAGAATATGGCGATGCCTGTAACCTTGAAACTCGATACAGCCATTGCCGCCAAAATGAAGCAATTTAAAGAACAGGTAGTCACTCCTAACATGCAGGCGCTGTATTCCGGAGAGAAAACGCCGGAAGCTGTTGCTGAAGACTTCAAGAGTAAAGGCAGCCAAATGCTGGGCAAATAGTTCTTTTATCGGGGGCGTCCTTCAGATTGCGGATAGGGCGTCCTCTCTGAATAGAGGAGGGATAAGGGATGACGACAATCGCGCCAAACCGGGTGCGCAGTTCCGCCGGCAGATTATGGCGTGAATACGGCTGGGCCTACCTGTTTATCCTGGCACCGGTCCTGCTGTTTCTGGTGTTTACACTATATCCGGTGGTATCGGCTTTGATCATGAGCTTTCAGCAGTACAACATTATGAACTCGACCTGGATCGGCTTCGATAATTATGAACGGCTGTTTCAGGATGCAACCTTCTGGAAATCGATGCGCAATACTGTCATTTTTACGGTGTGCACGGTTCCCGTCAATATCATCATCACCTTTGTGCTGTCTTATTTGATTTATCAGATGAAAACCAAATGGCAGACCTTCTTCAAGGCCACCTTGTACCTGCCTGCAGTCGCCTCGGGCGTAACGATATCCATCGTGTGGCTGGCGATTTTTGATCCGACGAATGTCGGGCTGTTGAACCGGTTTCTGGAATGGTTTGGCCTGGACCCGGTGATCTGGCTGGGGCAGTCCAAAACCGCGCTGTTCTCGCTGATCCTCATGAACTGGCTGGGCTCGCACGGAGCGGGAATCATCCTGTATCTGGCCTCGATGGGTGGAGTTCCGAAATCGCTGTATGAGGCGGCGGACATTGACCATGCCAGCGGCTGGACCAAATTCACCCGGATTACCTGGCCTTTGCTCAAACCGACCACGCTGTATCTGCTCGTAACGGGAGTTATTACTTCCTTCCAGGTGTTTATCTCCGTGTATATGATGACCCAGGGCGGACCTAACTTTGCGACAACAACGATTGCTTATCTGATCTACCAGACGGCGTTCCAGTTCTATGAATTTGGCCTGGCTTCCGCGCAGTCGTTTGTGCTGGCCTTTCTGATTATCCTGGTCTCTGTCATTCAATTTAAATACTTCTCGAGTGACGTCGAGTATTAGGGCGGAAGGAGCAAACCTGTTATGAAAACCAGATCAAAGACCATCTTTCTGCTGATCGCGGCTGCGTGTCTTATCGTGTGGAGCATTGTGACCATTATTCCGCTGTACTGGATGCTTGTCGGCTCTGTGCAGGACTCGGCGGCCACCGCCAGTTTCCGTCCCAGCATGCTGCCGGAGGCCTTCTCATTTGCGCCGTATGAACGTTTTTTCGCCAAAACAGCGGCCTGGCGCTGGCTGCTCAACTCTTTGTTCATTTCCTCGGTGCTGACGGTTACCAATGTATTTTTTGCTTCCCTTGCGGGCTATGCTTTTGCGAAATTGAAATTTCCCGGAAGCAACGCGATTTTCTGGGTGCTGCTCAGTACGATGATGATCCCGGCCCAGGTCACGCTGATTCCGCTCTATATTCTGATCGTCAATGTGTTCAATCTCGGAGACAGCTATACCGCAATTATCCTGCCTACGGCCATTACGGTCGGCAACATTTTTCTTATGAAGCAGTACATGTCTTCGCTGCCGACCTCGCTGATTCATGCGGCGCGGATCGATGCCTGCAGTGAATTCGGGATCTTCTGGAAGGTGATCCTTCCGCTGGCGAAGCCGGGGCTTGCCGTACTGGCGATTTTCACATTCGTCGCTTCCTGGAACGAATTCTTCTGGCCGTTTCTGATTACGAACTCTACGGAGATGCGGACCATACAGGTGGGCCTGGCATCCTTCGTGTTCGCGGAATCGACGGATTTTGGGGCCATTATGGCGGGGGCGAGCGTAGGAGCTTTGCCGATGCTGATTTTATTCTTCTCTCTGCAGCGCTACTTCCTGCAAGGCATTACTATCGGAGCCGTCAAAGGCTGAGTTATAGCAGAAATTCTATTTTTGGAGGGGAAGAGCAATGGCACGAGTTGAATTCCGGAATGTGCGCAAACAATTTAACGATCAGAACAAGCAGACCTTTACGGCGGTGGCGGGTTCCGATTTTGTGATTAACGATAAAGAATTTGTTGTGTTCGTAGGCCCCTCAGGCTGCGGCAAAACCACCTCGCTACGGATGATCGCAGGACTGGAGCAGCAGACTAGCGGGGATATTGTGATCGGCGAACGCATCGTCAATAATCTTCATCCCAAGGACCGCGATATCGCAATGGTTTTTCAGGATTACGCGCTGTATCCCCATATGACGATCCGTGAGAATTTGTCCTTTGGCCTGAAGAATCTGAAGAAGCCGAAGGCTTATATTGAGCAAAAGGTCCAGGAGGCCGCAGCGATTCTCGGACTTGACGACATGCTGGAACGCAAGCCGCGCGAGCTGTCCGGAGGCCAGCGTCAGCGTGTGGCGCTGGGCCGGGCTATTGTGCGGGATCCACAGGTATTCCTCTTCGACGAGCCGCTGTCCAATCTGGACGCCAAGCTCCGCATTCAGATGCGGGTTGAGCTGGGTGAACTGCACAAACGCCTCGGCGCCACCATTGTGTATGTGACCCACGATCAGGTGGAGGCGATGACGCTCGGTGAACGGATTGTGGTCATGAATAAAGGAGTCATTCAGCAAGTGGCTTCTCCAACCGAGCTGTATGCGAACCCCCGGAATATGTTCGTGGCCGGTTTTATTGGTTCTCCGGCCATGAATTTCATTGATGCACGGGTGGAAGAAGACCGTATCCGGATTGACGGAGCGGAATTCGTTCTGTCACAAGATGCTGCGGAAGGGCTGAAGAGCTACAACGGGCGTGAAATTATTCTTGGCATCCGCCCGGAGCATATTTATGGCGAAGATTTCGCACCAGGTGTATCCACAGAACATCAGATGCAGGCACATATCAAGGTTGTCGAGCATCTCGGCTCGGAGAATCTGGTCTACTTCAGAATAGGCAGCAGAACCGTTACCGCGAAGGTCCATCCGGAAACCAAGGCATACAGCAATCTCAGCAAGCAATTCATCTTCGATCTGAACAAAGCGCGTTATTTCGATCCGGCAACGGAAGAGAGAATCGATTGGTAAAGCAGCGGATCAAATCACAGAAGGAGGAGACAAGTCATGCAGAAACTGAATCAGGTATTAGTCAGCACGGGAGTGGAGTCATTTAGGGAGATTGTGCCTATCACACTGCTTAGTCTGGCCAGCTCAGCCATGCTGGTGCCGGTGGTGATTTTCACGCCTATGGCGCTGGCGTTTATCCTAATTCCGCTTCTATATATGCCTTTGTTCTATGGCGTATTCTATGCGTATCACCGGAGAACGGAAGGACAGAAGCTGTCGGTCAAAGAGATGTTGTCGGGTGCCCGCAAGGGCTTTGTCCCAGCCGTCGTGTTCGGCCTGTTCTGCTCCTTGCTGGTGCTGATTTTAGGGTCCACCTGGTGGTTCTACGGCGGCCGCGACGGAGTGGTGAACTGGACGATAGCCATTTTTCAGACTTATTTTGTAGCAATGTCCTTTGTCTCCCAATTCTATACGCTGGAGCTGGTGCTCCAGAATAAGCTGGGTATCTTCAAGGCCATGGGGGAGAGTGTCAAGCTCTTTCTCCGCTATCCTGCCTATACCATCGGTGCCTTCTTTCAAGCGCTGGTCGTTGGTGTAATGCTCGTGGTTACGGTTGTTGGTTTTGCCTCGCTGTTTAATGGCATGCTTGCCGTTTATCTGCATAAAGCGGCCTATAATGTGCTTCACCCTGACGAGGATGCCGAAGCTGATGGTGTTCCTGAGACAAGTGCGGCCTATGCGGAAGGCAGGCTGATATGACCAGAAAGGGAAGCAATGGAGCGGACCAGCGTTCCGGTGACGGCCAGGTTTTACGCGGAAGGCAGGCTCCTGTAAGGAGGGCTGTCCGCAGCGGAGCGGACCGGCTTGCCGCAGGCTTTTCTCATCCCCTGCTGGACGGACGGCGGATTGGGCTGGTGACGAATCCAACAGGCATCACAGCGGATTTTCATTCTACGGTGGAGGTTTGCAGAGGGCTTGCTTCCTCCAGGCTTACCGCTCTTTTTGCCTGTGAACATGGGATTTACGGCCAGCATCAGGCTGGAGTAAGGTTCGGGGATGAATTCGATGCTGTGCTGGGCATTCCCGTCTATAGCTTGTATGGGGAGCATAAGAAGCCGGTTTCTTATATGCTGGAGGGCTTGGACACCATTGTTTTTGATGTCCAGGATTTGGGGGTACGGTTCTATACGTATCTGTCGACACTTCTGTATGTTATGGAGGCCTGTGCAGAGCATGGCATAAGCCTGCTTGTGCTGGACCGGCCGTCCCCGCTTGGCGGCATTGGCTGCGAGGGAGGGTTTTTACAGGAAGGCTATGAATCTATGGTTGGCGCATGGACCATGCCTATCCGTACCGGAATGACGATTGGCGAATTCGCGCGGATGGCTAATGACAGGAAAGGTCTTCACTGTGATCTGGATGTGATTCCGCTGGAGGGCTGGACCCGGGAAATGGAATTTACGGATACGGGGCTGCCCTGGATGCTGCCTTCGCCCAACATGCCGACTATCGAGACGGTGCGGGTGTATGGCGGCACTTGCTTTTTTGAGGGGACCAATCTGTCGGAAGGACGCGGGACGACGATTCCGTTCCAGTGGATTGGAGCACCTTGGCTGGATGGCGCCTGTCTTGCTGGAGCGATGCGGAAGCATGAACTTCCCGGTGTGCATTTCCATCCCCTGCATGCAACACCGGCGTTCTCGAAGCATCAGGGTGAATTATGCGGTGGGGTGCGCTTGTTCGTGACAGACCCGCAGAGGTATGAGCCGGTGCACACAGGGCTTACTCTGCTGCATGAGGTGAGCACGCTGTATCCTGAGTATTTTGAATGGCTCACTCCGCCGGAGGGCAGGACGAGATATTTCATTGATTTGCTGACTGGCGGAGAGGAGGTACGCCGCTCTATCGGCACAGTGGAAGGATTGCAGGCAATTGCTGAGGAATGGCGAAGTGACAGTGCTAAGTGGCTGGCTATGCGTCAGCCTTATCTTTTATATTCTTAAATCGTAACCAGATAACTGAATTTGGGGAGGCGCAGTGATGGCAATCGTTTGGCGTGAAGTGGCAAGGCTGGAAACCGGTCTTGATGCGGCGGTCGCCGCAATGAGTCTGAACGATAAAATCGGCCAGATGCTGATGTGCGGATTCGATGGAACTGCGGCATCGGATGAAGTGCTTAAGCTTGTGGCTGACAACGGTATTGGCGGTGTGATTTATTTTGCCCGCAATGTGGAGTCGCCGGAGCAGGTTGCCTTGCTGACTGCGGATCTGCAGAAGGCTGCAGCCGAAGGGGGCAAGGCTCCACTCTGGATTTCGATGGACCAGGAAGGCGGGATGGTTGCCCGGATTACCGGCGGCATCGCCCTTATGCCTGGCGGGATGGCGATCGCCGCTGCCGGATCACTGGAAGATGCCTACCAGGCGGCACTTATCAGTGGCCGCGAGCTGGCCGCGATGGGCATTAATTTGAACTATGCCCCTGTGCTGGATGTCAACAACAACCCGCAGAATCCGGTGATTGGAGTCCGTTCTTTCGGAGAGTCGCCGGAATTGGCGGCTGATTATGGCGCGGCGATGATTCGCGGCTATCAAGAAGCGGGCGTTGCCGCTACAGCAAAGCATTTTCCGGGTCACGGCGATACTGACGTTGACTCACATCTTGACCTTCCAATGATCCCGCACGGCCGGGAGCGGATGGATCAGGTGGAACTGGTGCCGTTCCGCAGAGCCATCGCCGAAGGTGTGGATGCCATGATGTCGGCACATATTTACTTTCCGGCACTTGAGCGCGAGAAGCTGCCGGTTACCCTATCCAAGACGGTGCTGACCGGACTGCTGCGTGAAGAGCTGGGGTATCAGGGGATCATTATGACCGATTGTATGGAGATGAATGCTATTGCCGAGCACTACGGAACGGTGGAGGCATCGGTGCTGGCTGTTGAAGCAGGCGCGGATATGGTTCTGGTCAGCCACCGTGCCGACCGACAGCTCGCAGCGATGGAGGCGATCCGCAGTGCGGTAACGGCTGGCCGCATCAGTGAAGCGCGGATTGATGAATCCGTCCGGCGGCTGCTAGCGCTGAAGGTGAAGCGGGGAGTGATCGCCGCAGGCGCGGAAACTGCGAGGAAAGATGGTGCTCTAGGTGCAGTAAGCGATGATCCTGGTACAGGAGCGGTTGTCGGACTAAAGGCTGGTGCTGTTGGGGGAGCTACGGCTGCTGCAGGAAACTCGGATTTCAGCGGGGAGCTTGCTGATCTTGGAGCTGCGGCTCATCTTGAAGTGGCACGGCGTATCAGTGAAGCCAGCATAACGCTGGTTCGCAATAACAGTTCTATCCTTCCCCTGAAGAAGACTGGGAGGACATTGGTGATTACGGCTGCCCCTGTGGTGGCAACGCTTGTCGATGAATCGTTCTCAGCCGCACCCGGGCTGGGGGCAATGCTCGCAAGACACGGGCTGGACAGCATTGACCGTGTGGTTCCTGCTGCTGAAATCGGGACTTATGCGGCAAAGCTGCTGGAGGAAGCACGTGCAGAGGAAGTCGTGCAGATTGTCGTTGGCACGTACAATGCCCAGTTTCATGCCGGGCAGATTGAGCTGGTGGAGCTGCTGCTTGGTCTTGGAAAGCCGCTCGTGATTGTAGCCCTGCGCAATCCATACGATCTGCTGGCTATGCCGGGTGTTCAGGCTTACGCCGCAACTTATGAGAGCCGCCCGCTTGCGCTGGAGAGCGCAGCCCAAGCGCTCCTCGGACACATTGCGTTCCAGGGCAAATTGCCCGTTTCACTTGGCGGGGAATATCCTTCTGGCTGGGGGATGGGATCATGATTGGCCCGCTCTGGAACCACAAGCCGAGCTCTGTGGTTGTTGGACTGATGTCCGGCACTTCGCTGGACGGCATAGATGCCGCGATCGTTTCTATAGAAGGAAGCGGTCTACAGGCTGAGGTTAAGCTGCTGCATTATTTCAGCACTCCATATGATGATGAACTCAGGGAGCGGCTTAAGGAGCTGTGCACAGTGCAGCATTCATCGGTTGATCTGGTGTGCGGCATGAACGTGTATCTGGCGGAACGTTTCGCTGAGGCAGCCATTGAGGCCGTTCGCAATGCCGGAATGGAGATGAAGGAGATCGACCTGATTAGTTCGCATGGGCAGACCGTATGGCATATTCCGCAGCCGGATATTCAGGACCCCTATCTTATCAGATCCACACTGCAGCTCGGCGATTTGTCCGTGCTTGCGAAACGGACCGGATGCATGGTTGTCGGAGATTTCCGTCCGGCAGATATGGCGGTGGGAGGGCAGGGGGCACCGCTGGCTCCTTACGGAGACCTGATTCTGTACCGCGATCCCGGCAAGGGGAGATTATTGCAGAACATTGGGGGTATCGGCAACTGTACGGCGTTGCCACCGGCAGCGGGGCCGGAAGATGTGTTCGCTTTTGATACCGGACCCGGCAATATGGTCATTGATCAGGTCGTATACCTGCTGAGCGGCGGTGAACGGTCTTACGATGATGGCGGAACCTGGGCAATGCAGGGGACAGCAGACTGGGTACTTGTAGAGGAAATGATACAGCATCCGTACTTTGGGCTGAAGCCTCCGAAGTCTACAGGCCGTGAGGTATTCGGCAAAACCTACGCCGAGGAATTTGCCGCCAAGGCGAGAGAACGATGTCTAGCCGATGCGGATATCGTAGCAACGGCTACAGCCTTTACCGCGCGGACGATAGCGGAAGGCTACAACCGGTACGTGTTCCCGTTATGCCGGATAGACGAGGTCATTGTCAGCGGAGGCGGCGCTCATAATGCTGTACTGCTGGACATGCTGCAAGAAATGCTGCCGGAGCAGAAGGTACTCACCTCAGGCGAACTAGGCTACAATGATGATGCGAAGGAAGCTATTATTTTCGCTTTGCTGGGCAATGATTTTATGCACGGAGTGGCGAATAATCTCCCGTCCGCTACAGGTGCAGAGCGGCAGACTATTATGGGCAAGCTGGCCTTTCCTTAGGTGCTCGCGGCTTACACAACAGATGCTCAAGGCTGCTAACGGCTCTGAGCATCTGTTTCTGGATTTTGAACCCGAATCTCCCGGTTCAACTATATGGGTACAAGACTTTTCCAATCTCCAATGTTACGGACACAGTAGACACTATTTACTGGGAAAACCCTTTGGCAGACACTTGCGGACAGAGAAGCCGTTATTGGAGCGGAATTCCCCCGTTTTGTGCTGCCTCAGCCAGATTAACGTCTCTCCAGTCCGCAACCACCCCGAAAACAGTGCTATTGTGCAAATAGCGACTCTGGAGTCCGCATAACACATAAATTGGGAACACGTACAAATAGCCTCCCCGAAGGGAGGCTCAGGCTGTCGAGAAAGTCTCGACAGCCTGATTTATATGCAATTAATTTAAAACGACACCGCGTTAATGTTGTATAATATAGGTAACTATTTATAGAACGGATGGTGTGTTGAATGTTACGTCCCAACCGAGAAAAACAACAATCCTACGAATTTGTTTCCATCGAAGATTTAGTCCCCGGAGATCACTTGCTCCGCAAAATAGATAAGTATATTGATTTTTCATTTATCGATGAGAAAGTTCGACCCCTGTACTGCGCAGATAACGGACGCCTGCCATCGATCCGGTGATCTTATTTAAGATGATTTTTCTGGGATACTTTTACGGTATTCGTTCCGAACGTCAATTGGAGCGGGAGATCCAAACTAATTTGGCCTACCGCTGGTTTTTAGGACTGGGATTGACGGAGAAGGTTCCAGACCATACGACCATTAGCTGGAACCGGCGGACCCGTTTTAAAGATACGGACATCTTCCAGGATATTTTCGATGAAATTGTTCTCCAAACGATTTCACACCGAATGGTTGGCGGACGTGTCCTTGTTACGGACTCAACCCACGTCAAAGCCAATGCGAATAAGCACCAGTACACTAAACAAATGGTTTTGCAAAACACAAAAGATTATGTGGACGAGCTCAACGCTGCCGTGGCCGAGGACCGAAAGGTGCATGGAAAAAAGCCCTAAAACCCAGAGAGGAAGTGAATGAAGAAAAGGAAATTAAAGTGAGCAAAACCGATCCCGACAGTGGATACATGATTCGCGACGGCAAACCCGAAGGCTTCTTTTATCTGGACCACCGAACCGTAGATACGAAATACAATCTCATAACGGATGTGCATGTCACGCCCGGAAACGTCCATGATTCCGTGCCGTATTTGTCGCGTTTGGATCGCCAGCAAGAACGATTTGAATTTAACGTTGAAGCCGTTGCACTTGATTCGGGTTATTTAACGACGCCCATTTGCCGAGGACTACAAAGCCGAAAGATTTTTGCGGTAATCGCTCACCGAAGATTTCATCCCAAGCAAGGATTGTTTCCAAAGTGGAAGTTTACCTTTGATGCCGAGCGAAATCTGTATGTTTGTCCAGCGAGTCATGAATTGAATTACCGAACGACAGACCGCAAGGGCTACCGGCAGTATGCTTCCGATCCAGAACGGTGTAAAAGTTGCCCGTTGCTGGGTCAATGCACGCAGTCTCGTAATCACCGAAAGGTGGTGACGCGGCATGTGTGGGAGGACAGCAAGGAATGGGTGCGGAATAACCGGCTAAGTAAGTCCGGTAAGAAGTTATACCGCAAACGAAAAGAGACGATTGAGCGAAGCTTCGCGGATGCTAAATAGCTCCATGGGTTTCGCTATTGCCGTTTGCGCGGACTTCCAAACGTCAGGGAACAGGCACTGATGACGGCTGCCGTGCAGAACATGAAAAAGATGGCGATCCACCTGGATCGCCTGGAAAAGCGGGGGTAATCCCCTCGTTTACCCGATTTCACTTCTGCCTGAACGTAAAAAGAAACCCAAGGTTGTAAAAATGACCTGGGTTTCTCGACAATCTGAGCCTCCCCGAAGGGAGGCTGTTGTGTAATGTCCCGGAAAGGATGCAGCCAAAACCCGGCTGATTGCGAAGCGTGTGCTCAGGGGGCATAGGCTCCAACGAACCAACCTTGGGGTTCTCATCCCCGGACGCACGAACAGCCTCCCCGAAGGGAGGCTGTTCTATGACGTCCCGGAAGGGATTCGAACCCCCGACCGTGCGCTTAGAAGGCGCATGCTCTATCCGGCTGAGCTACCGGGACATGATGTGACACTGAAAAGCAAGCAAAAATTATGTTATCATATATAGATAACTTTTTCAACTTGTTTTTTTGAAACAGCGGTGGGATATGCTATAATCTACAATTGATCATGGTTCGGAGAAAAGGAGGTGCCCTCATTAATCATTCGAATTCCCCCGCCAAAGAGAATATCGTACTGTTTCCGAAGACGCTGGATTATTATCAGATTCAGTTGACGGTAATGCTGGAGAGTGAACGTTACGGGGAAGCGATGGAACTGCTGCGGTTTCTGCTGCAATGCCAGGGACAGGAAGAGCGGCACTACGAGGAATGGCAGTCACTTTTGGAATGGCTGGAGGCAGCCTTCCCCTATGCGGCTCATAACGGAGATGACAATTCGGAGAACTCTACGGGCGAGCAGGATCTGAAGGAAGAAGACATGGCCCGGATACTGGCTAAATCCAAGCTTGAAGAGGACGCGGATTATCCTAACAAGCTGCTGCACAAGGTAATGCACGAGCCTTTGTCGGAGGCGACGATTCTAGCGCTGGAGCAGTTGTCCTACCTCGAAGGTGGTCACATTGACGAGTCGCTTACCGGCTGGCTGGAGCAGACCGCGGTTCATCCGCTTCTGCAGTTCAGGACCCTGCAGACACTCCGCCGACGCGGAGCTCAAGGTACCGTCGGGTTGCTGCGTTCCGGTGAGCTGTCCTATATTGAGATCGAAACGGTACCGCTGGCCAATGAAGAATTCCCGCCTCAGGTGACCCAGGTGCTGGAACGGGTAGCTGAGCAGGCGGAGGTGCATGAGCCGACACTGTATTATTTTGCCCAGGAGCTGTGGGGTCAGTTCATGATGTCAATTTATGGTTCGGATGAATACCGCAAGCTTCTTGAGGGAGAGGACGCGCAGCTAGATATTTGGGCAGGTGCGCTGCATCAGATGGTGTCTGAGAGCCTGAACGGAACCCGTCAGGAGGAGGAAACGCGGGCCATGTACGGAATCACAGGCAGCATGCGCTTTCAATTCGAAGGGGCATACCGCTCTCTCAAAGGATTTGTTAAGAGTTCTCTACTTGATAAATAGATCAATGTTGTATATAATATAATGGTTATTCTGTGCGTGAATTACGTGATTATTTTTAAGAAAACATGTAACCTATTTTTGGAGGGAAAAGTATAATATGAAAGCAACCTGGGAAAAAATAGAGAAGAACCTTGGAGTTCTTGAAGTCGAAGTAGAAGCAGAACGTGTAGCTGCAGCGCTCGACAAAGCTTTTAATAAAGTAGTTAAGAAAGCGAATGTACCTGGTTTCCGTAAAGGTAAAGTGCCACGGCCGATTTTTGAATCCCGTTTCGGTGTAGAAAGCCTATATCAGGATGCCATCGACATTCTTCTTCCTGAAGCTTACGGTGAAGCGGTTGAAGAAACCGACATCTTCCCTGTAGACCGTCCTGAAGTGGATATCGAGCAGTTCGCCAAAGGCCAGCCGTTCATCTTCAAAGCAAAAGTTACAGTGAAGCCAGAAGTGACTTTGGGCCAGTACAAAGGCGTAGAAGTTCCAGTTCAGAAAGCAGAAGTTACTGAAGAAGAGCTGGATGCTGAACTGAAACGTCTGCAAGAGCGTCATGCTGAGCTTGTTGTTGTGGAAGACGCACCAGCAGCTAACGGCGACATTACTGTGATCGACTTTGACGGATCTGTAGATGGCGTGCAATTCGAAGGCGGCCAGGCTGAACGTCATTCGCTGGAACTGGGAAGCAATTCCTTCATTCCAGGATTCGAAGAACAGGTAGTAGGTATGTCCACTGGAGATTTCAAGGATGTTGAAGTAACGTTCCCTGAGGCTTACCATGCTGAGAACCTTGCAGGCAAAGCAGCAGTATTCAAAGTGAAGCTGCATGAAATCAAACGCAAACAGCTTCCTGCCCTGGACGATGAATTCGCTAAGGATGTAAGTGAATTCGATACCCTTGAAGAATACAAGGCAGATCTGAAGGCACAGCTGGAATCCCGCAAACAGGAAGAACTCAAAGGCGTTCGTGAAACTGCGGTAGTTGACGCAGCAGCAGCAAATGCTGATGTTGAAATTCCTGATGCTATGATCGCAAGTGAAGTAGCGAACATGGTTCGCGATTTTGATAACCGTCTTCGCCAGCAAGGTATGAACATGGACATGTTCCTTAGCTTCTCCGGCCAGACTCGTGAAGATCTTGAGCTTCAGATGAAGGGCGACGCCGAAAAACGCGTACGCAACAACCTGGTGCTGGAAGTAATCGCGAAGGCTGAGAACATTGAGGTTTCTGAAGAAGAAGTAACAGCGGAACTCGCTTCCATGGCAGAATCCTTCAAACGTACTCCTGAAGAAATCCGCAGCATCTTGGCGGCCAATGGTTCCCTGAGCAGCCTGAACGATGAAATTTCGCTGCGCAAGACTATTGATTTCCTCGTAGAGAACAGTGTTGAAGTTGAAGCTCCGGCAGTTGAAGAAGCTGCAAAAGAAGAAGCTAGCGCTGAGTAATCATTTTCGAGAACTGCATTCCAACTAGAACGGCCAAGCAAGGCGGCCTCCATAAACATAGATAAGGCGCGTAATTTCTGTTACGTGCCTTATTTTTATCGGCGGAGGTAGATATCAAATACATAATCACAGTCATAGGAATTGGCATTCTCATGGGATTTGCGCTATAATGGCATGCACATGAACAATGCGATATCTGCAGCAGTGAAAAAATGACATAGCGCCTTGAACGTGTTAAAATATTTTTGAAACGGAAAGACTAATCTGTACAGAGAAAAGAGGTTGGTGGCATGAGTCTGGTACCAATGGTTGTGGAATCAACAAGTCGGGGAGAACGGTCATACGATATCTATTCCAGATTGCTGAAGGACCGCATTATCTTCCTAAGCAGTGCGATTGACGATGATGTCGCCAATCTGGTCATTGCCCAATTACTGTTCCTGGCAGCAGATGACCCCGAAAAAGACATTCACCTGTACCTCAACTCGCCCGGTGGTTCTGTGACAGCCGGCATGGGTATATATGATACGATGCAATACATCAAACCGGATGTCTCGACGATCTGCGTGGGCATGGCGGCAAGTATGGGATCGTTGCTGCTTACGGCAGGGGCTCCAGGCAAGAGATATGCGCTGACTAACAGCGAAGTGATGATTCATCAACCGCTCGGCGGCGTTCAAGGGCAGGCATCCGATATCTGGATTCATACCGACTGGATTCTCAAGACGAGACAGAAATTGAATCAAATATATGTGGATCGCACAGGTCAACCCCTTGAAAAAATCGAACGGGATACAGACCGCGATAACTTTATGAGCGCGGAAGAAGCGAAGGAATACGGGCTTATTGACCAGGTGCTCTCTTCACCGATCAAATCTTAAAGGGGTGTTTAGATGTTTAAATTTAATGATGAAAAAGGGCAATTGAAATGTTCTTTTTGCGGCAAATCTCAAGAGCAGGTTCGCAAGCTTGTAGCTGGACCGGGCGTTTATATATGTGACGAATGCATCGAGCTGTGCACGGAAATCGTGGAAGAGGAGCTCGGTCATGAGGAAGAGCTGGATCTGAAGGATATTCCAAAACCGAAGGAAATCCGCGACATTCTTGATCAATACGTTATTGGCCAGGAGCAAGCGAAGAAATCTCTCTCCGTTGCCGTGTATAATCACTACAAGCGTGTCAACAGCCAGAGCAAGATCGAAGATGTTGAACTGACGAAGAGCAATATTCTGCTTCTTGGTCCAACAGGCTCCGGTAAGACACTTTTGGCGCAGACTATGGCTAAGATTATTAACGTTCCTTTTGCTATCGCAGATGCCACTTCCCTCACGGAAGCGGGGTATGTCGGTGAGGATGTCGAGAATATTCTGCTCAAGCTGATTCAGGCTGCCGATTATGATGTGGAAAAAGCGGAACGAGGCATTATCTATATTGATGAAATTGACAAAGTAGCACGTAAATCCGAGAATCCGTCCATTACCCGTGACGTTTCCGGTGAAGGTGTGCAGCAGGCCTTGCTGAAGATTCTTGAAGGTACTGTGGCTTCTGTTCCTCCGCAAGGTGGGCGCAAGCATCCGCATCAGGAATTTATCCAGATCGATACCACGAACATTCTGTTCATCGTGGGTGGTGCTTTTGACGGCCTGGAACAAATGATCAAACGCCGTATCGGCAAAAAAGTCATCGGCTTCAACGCAGCAGTTGAAGGTCAGAAAGATCTGAAGACGGGCGAATATCTGTCTATGGTATTGCCGGAAGATTTGCTTAAGTTCGGTCTGATTCCTGAGTTTGTCGGCCGTTTGCCGGTTATCTCGACTTTGGAACCGCTTGACGAGAACACATTGGTTCGTATTCTGTCTGAACCGAAGAATGCTCTCACCAAGCAGTATATCAAGCTCCTGGAGATGGACAATGTAGCACTCAAGTTTGAGCCGCTCGCTCTGGAAGCTATCGCTAAGGAAGCCATCAAACGCAACACGGGAGCCCGTGGACTGCGCGCCATTATTGAGAGCATTATGCTTGATGTAATGTACGAGGTTCCTTCACGTGATGACATCAAGGACTGTGTCATTACAGAGCAGGTTGTACAGGAGAAGTCACTGCCTGAGCTGAGCTTGAAGAAAGATAAGAAAAAAGAGGAAAGCGCCTAAGCGCCTTCCTTTTCCATACAAGTGATTTACAATACAAGTCATTGTCTCCACCTTACAACCGCCTGTATGGCGCGGGGAGGGTGGAGCTTTGATCGTTATGGGGGAGAAAACCATGTTCTTGAGACACCAGACCCGTCCCGTCAATGTTGGCGGGGTAATTATTGGGGGAAACAATGAGGTTGCTATTCAAAGCATGTGTACAACCAAAACAGCTGATGTTGAAGCAACTGTGGCCGAGATTCTGCGGCTGGAGGAAGCGGGCTGTCAGCTTGTGCGCGTGACGGTCAACAATGAAGAAGCTGCGGCGGCAATCAAGGAGATTAAGCAACGGATTCACATCCCGCTGGTAGCGGATATTCATTTTAACTATAAGCTAGCACTGCTTGCGATTGAGAACGGCATAGACAAGGTTCGCATCAATCCGGGGAACATTGGCCGGCGCGACAAAGTCGAAGCTGTAGTTAAAGCCTGTAAGGATAAGGGTATTCCGATACGTATCGGTGTCAATGCCGGTTCTCTGGAGAGTCATCTCCTGGAGAAATACGGCTATCCGACTCCTGATGCAATGGTGGAGAGTGCCCTGTATCATATTGGAATCCTGGAAGAACTCGATTTCCATGATATCATCGTATCCCTCAAAGCCTCTGATGTGCCTATGGCGATTGAAGCTTACCGCAAAGCAGCGGAAGTCATTCCGTACCCGCTGCATCTTGGGATTACAGAGTCGGGCACATTGTTTGCCGGTACCGTGAAGAGCTCGGCGGGTATCGGTGCGCTGCTCTCAATGGGTATCGGCAGTACCGTGCGGATCTCGCTCAGTGCCGATCCGGTTGAAGAAGTGAAGGTAGCCCGTGAACTGCTCAAGACCTTCGGTCTGATCTCCAACGCTCCTACGCTGATTTCCTGCCCAACTTGCGGACGGCTGGACATTGACCTCTTTTCTATCGCCAATGAAGTGGAGGAGTATATCTCCAAGCTCAAGGTACCGATCAAGGTGTCTGTGCTAGGCTGTGCGGTTAACGGCCCGGGTGAAGCTCGTGAAGCGGACATCGGGATTGCGGGTGCGCGCGGTGAAGGTCTGCTGTTCCGCTACGGCCAGATGATTCGCAAGGTTCCTGAAGCAGATCTGGTATCGGAGCTCAAGAAGGAAATCGACGCCATTGTCGTTCATTTTGAAGAAACCGGTGAAATTCCGGGCCGCAAGCATGCAGGACTGGCTCCAACTGTGCAAGTGGGCTACTCAGAACAGTGATCGATTCGGAACTTATTATTCATTCCATCCATTTGTGAATTGCATACAAATCTGGTGACGAAGAACGTCCCCTCATGCCCCGGATCATCCGGTGGTGGGAGGGGACGTTTTTATTTGAGTAGGAGGAACAATATGGACTATGAAGATACCCCGAGAGCACCTCCACCACAAACTCCTTCTTGGTTTGTACGGGGCACCGAAATCTAAATCACCAGGAGATGTACATAGCCGAATCCGCATAGCTCAAAACTTTAAAAATCAGATTGCCCCCTACCGCAGCCAGCCAAATCATCACGCTCTTGTCCATTAGAAAGATACATCCTACCTATCGGACCAGCGCAGTTTCGTTATTCTTTCATAAATCCCTTTATGGGCGTTTACGAATGACCGAAAAGGCTATACTACCTAGTAGTAGCCAAATACAGGACAGGTAGACTGTAGCGAACAGGAGGATGACCTATGGAATTAAGTATATTGCTGATGATTGTGCAGCTCTTTTTCGCGCTGGTCATCGGCGTTTATTTTTGGAATCTGCTGCGGGGACAGAAGACCAATAAAACGGCGGTGGACCGCGAATCGCGCAAGGAGCTCGACAAGCTGCGGAAAATGCGGATGATCTCCCTCACTAAGCCTCTATCGGAGAAAACACGCCCAGCCAGCATTGGAGATATTGTCGGACAAAAGGACGGACTGCGTGCACTGAAGGCAGCTTTGTGCAGTGCCAACCCGCAGCATGTCATTATTTATGGGCCCCCAGGCGTCGGCAAAACTGCTGCTGCACGTGTGGTAATGGAGGAAGCAAAGAAAAATGTGCTCTCCCCCTTCAAAAGTGATGCGAAATTTACGGAGATTGATGCCACTACCGCCCGTTTTGATGAACGTGGGATTGCCGATCCGCTTATTGGCTCGGTGCACGACCCGATTTATCAAGGGGCCGGGGCTATGGGGGTAGCCGGTGTGCCGCAGCCCAAGCCAGGGGCAGTTACCAAGGCGCATGGCGGGATTCTGTTCCTGGATGAGATCGGCGAGCTGCATCCGATTCAGATGAACAAGCTGCTTAAGGTACTGGAGGACCGCAAGGTGCTGCTGGAGAGTGCTTATTACAATTCCGAGGACAGCAATACTCCTGCGTATATCCATGATATTTTTCAAAATGGCCTGCCGGCCGATTTCCGCCTGGTCGGTGCCACCACGCGCTCACCGGATGAAATTTCACCAGCGCTGCGTTCCCGCTGCATGGAGATCTATTTCCGGCCGCTGCTGCCGGAGGAGATTGCCGTGATCGGACGGGATGCGATCCAGAAGATCGGGCTGAAGCCAAGTCCCGAAGCCATTGAGGTGGTGCAGCAATATGCCACTAATGGACGTGAGGCGGTGAACATGATCCAACTGGCCGCAGGACTTGCGTTAACGGAAGGGCGGGATACCCTGAGTGCGGCAGAAGTGGAATGGGTGGCCAGCAGCAGTCAGCTGCCTATGCGAACCGAAAGAAAGATTCCATCCTCGCCTCAGATTGGGCTGGTCAATGGACTTGCGGTATACGGGCCGGGCATGGGGACACTGCTGGAGATTGAGGTCTCGGCAGAACCGGCCAGGAACGGGCAAGGCAGAATTAACGTGACTGGAGTAGTAGACGAAGAAGAGACCCGTGGTGGATCACGGACCATCCGGCGTAAAAGCATGGCTAAGGGCTCCGTGGATAATGTGCTGACGGTTCTCCGGACGATGAATCTGGAGCCTGACCGTTATGATATTCATGTTAACTTCCCAGGGGGAACACCGATAGACGGCCCTTCTGCCGGGGTGGCGATGGCTGTGGCTATAGTTTCTGCGATCCGGCACCTGCCAGTGGACAATACAGTAGCCATCACCGGAGAGATTGGCATTCATGGGCGGGTCAAGCCGGTAGGCGGAGTGATTGCCAAGGTTGAAGCAGCCTTTCAGGCGGGAGCCACTACTGTATTGATTCCAAAAGAGAACTGGCAGTCGCTGTTTGCCGACCTTGCACCACTGCGGGTAATTCCAATGGAGACGGTTGAAGAGGTTTTTCGTCACTTGTTCGGGGCTGAAACGGCGGATGTGCGCCTGCCGGCCGTATCCGGGGAGACCTTCTCTGCGTCGCCATCGATGTTAAAAGCAGATGCCAGTGGTGACAGTGCGAAGGGCTGATCCTCTGTGCGAGGGGAAGCCTGCAGTTCTTTCCTCTTCAGCGGGACCGTGGGGATATACCAGCAGGCCTTTTTCACACATAACGATGTGTGTCAGAGGCCTGTTTTTTGCATGAGAGCAGAGAAGACATATTCAGGGAAGAAGTAGCGAATAATAAATCAGGTCTGACGGCGCGGAACGGTTGGACTGGAAGCTGCAGCGGTGTGCGTCCTGTTGGTGTTTTGATGCCGCTTTTGTTAGAATGAAACATATGACACTACTTGAGAACCATGGGAGGTGCGAAAGCGATGATACAAAGCAAATCCAAAGGTCGTCGTTTTCCTTTATTGCCGCTTAGAGGTCTTCTTGTATATCCCAGCATGGTTCTTCACTTGGATGTGGGACGCGAGAAGTCAGTTCGGGCGCTGGAAAAAGCTATGGTTGAAGATAACCTGATTCTCCTCTGCTCGCAGTCGGAAGTGAATATAGAGGAGCCGGGACAAGAAGATATTTTTCGGGTGGGTACAGTCGCTAATGTGCGGCAAATGCTGAAGCTTCCTAACGGAACGATCCGTGTGCTTGTGGAGGGTGTGGAGCGCGCTGAGATTATTCATTATACGGATAATGAGGAGTATTACGAGGTCATGGCCCGCGTGCTTCCAGAGGAAGAGGATGTGGATCAGCAGAGTGATGCCTTGATGCGCACCGTGCTGAACCAGTTCGAGCATTACATCACTCTCTCCAAAAAAGTCACACCTGAAACACTGGCTGCTGTCTCCGATATCGAAGAACCTGGCCGGCTTGCGGATGTCATTACGAGCCACTTGGCGCTGAAGATAAAGGATAAGCAGGAGATTCTGGAGACGATCGATGTTAGCAAACGTCTGGAGAAGCTGCTCGATATCCTCAACAATGAGCGTGAAGTGCTGGAGCTGGAACGCAAGATCAACCAGCGGGTGAAGAAGCAGATGGAGAAGACCCAGAAGGAATATTATCTCCGCGAGCAGATGAAGGCGATCCAGAAGGAGCTTGGGGACAAAGAAGGCCGGGCAGGCGAAGCCGAAGAATTACGCAGTCAGATGGAAGAGAAGCAGCTGCCTGAACGCGTGCAGGAAAAGATTGAGAAGGAGATCGACCGGCTCGAGAAAATGCCGGCAAGCTCGGCTGAAGGCGGAGTGATCCGCAATTATGTCGATATGCTGCTGAGTCTGCCGTGGAGCGAGTCAACGGAAGATGACCTGGATATCCTGAAGGCGGAACAGGTGCTGGATGCGGACCATTATGGTCTGGAGAAGCCGAAAGAGCGTGTGCTGGAGTATTTGGCCGTCCAGAAGCTGGTCAAGAAGCTGAAGGGTCCGATTCTCTGTCTGGTAGGTCCTCCGGGTGTCGGCAAAACCTCGCTCGCGCGTTCCATCGCCCGTTCGCTGAACCGCAAGTTCGTTCGCATCTCTCTCGGCGGCGTGCGTGACGAAGCCGAGATCCGCGGTCATAGACGTACTTATGTCGGGGCTATGCCGGGCCGGATCATTCAAGGGATGAAGACTGCTGGCAGCATCAATCCTGTATTCCTGCTGGATGAGATCGATAAAATGGCGGCGGATTTCCGCGGCGATCCGTCGGCAGCCCTGCTTGAAGTACTGGATCCGGAACAGAACAATACGTTCAGCGATCATTTTGTCGAATTGCCGTTTGACCTGTCGAATGTCATGTTCGTGACGACAGCCAATACCGTGCATAACATTCCACGTCCGCTGCTGGACCGTATGGAGATGTTATACATTCCCGGCTATACAGAACTGGAAAAGCTGCAGATTGCCAGCCGCTACCTGCTGCCGAAGCAGCGTGAGAACCACGGTCTGGAGGATGCGCAGCTGTCTATTGAAGACGATACCTTGCTGAAGATTGTCCGCGAATACACCCGTGAATCCGGGGTTCGTAATCTGGAACAGCAAATTGCCGCGCTGTGCCGCAAGGCCGCGAAGCAGATTGTATCCGGTGAGAAGGAGCAGGTTAGCATTCTTCCGGCAGAGATCAAGGATTATCTGGGTGCCTCGAAGTACCGCTACGGAATGGCGGAGCTGGAGGATCAGATCGGTACGGTTACCGGACTGGCATGGACGGAGGTTGGCGGCGATACGCTACTGATCGAAGTCACAGTAGTTCAGGGGACCGGCAAGCTGACCCTGACTGGACAGCTGGGCGATGTGATGAAGGAGTCGGCACAGGCCGCTTTCAGCTACACACGTTCCAAGGCCGAGGAGCTGGGACTGGCGCCCGATTTTCACGAGAAGAACGATATTCACATTCATATTCCCGAAGGTGCCATTCCCAAAGATGGCCCGTCTGCAGGGATCACCATTGCTACAGCCCTCATCTCCGCACTCACGAAACGTTATGTCTCCAAGGATGTGGCGATGACAGGCGAGATTACGCTGCGCGGACGGGTTCTGCCGATAGGCGGATTGAAGGAAAAGTCGCTAGCCGCCCACCGTGCCGGTTACAAAAAAATCCTTCTGCCGAAGGACAACGAACGCGACCTGAAAGATATCCCTGAGAGCGTCCGCAGTGATGTGGAGTTCGTGCCGGTCTCCCATATGGATCAAGTGCTGAAGCATGCGCTTGTCGAGCACCACAACGAAATTAGCAGTGAAGCGCCGAGTAGTGTGCATTAGAAAGGAAGTCCTATGAAAGTTAACAATGCCGAATTTATCATCAGCGCCGTAGGCCCTGATCAATACCCTGTTGACGCCTTGCCGGAGATTGCTCTGGCAGGGCGCTCCAACGTCGGGAAGTCTTCCCTTATCAACCGTATGATTAACCGCAAGAATCTGGCCCGCACCAGCTCTACACCGGGCAAGACGCAGCATATGAACTATTACCGTGTGAATGAGAGCATGTATTTTGTCGATTTTCCTGGCTATGGTTATGCGAAGGTCTCCAAGACGCAACGCGCCTCATGGGGCAAAATGGTAGAGAAATATATGGCTGAGCGTGATACGCTGAAGCTTGTTCTGCTCATTGTGGATCTCCGTCATCCGCCTACCGGCAATGACAAGATGATGTTCGACTGGCTGAAGCATTATGACCTGCCGCTATGCGTAGTAGCAACCAAAGCAGACAAGATTCCCAAGACCCGCTGGCCCAAGCATATCAAGATCATGAAGCAGGAGCTTGGTGTGCTGCCGGGGGACAATTTCATTTCCTTTTCTTCAGAGATTGGACTTGGCAAGGATGAACTGTGGGAGCTTATAGATCGCTATAATCAGGTCTCTGAAGAGGGGCCGTTAGCTGACCCGGAGATTGAAGATGGTGGAAATGAACCACAACCGGAAGAACCCTCCGAAGCCTAAAGGTCAGCTGCGTGATGCGTAATCTATAGGATCAGCGCGTATTACTCACAGAATAGTGAGGAATACATATGTAATGTGAAGCTCTTATCCGTATCTCCCGCTATAAGATGAAATATCGGCGTATATCCTGTTCCTCCTGATGAGAAACCCACGGCTCTTCATTGTATAATCATGCTAAAGGCTGTTACACAGAATTGAGGGATGGTCATGGCTCAGAGATTGGCTACAGAATATGTGAAGGCGACTTTGCAAATGACGGAATTTCAGATGAAACAATTTCTGCTTACTGCCGATACCTGCTTCATCAGCCACCGGGTGAAAATTCTGGGCGGTGGAGAACAGGAGATCGTCCTGGAGGAAGCGGGGGGCGAGGAGGTTCATTTATCTTTTCAGCAAAGAGGCAGCATCTATGTATGTGCCCTGTCCTGTACCATTGTGAACCCGCATCTGAACAACGCAATCCGCAAGCTGTTCGTTACTTACAAAGGGAGCGGAACAGTAAATCGAATATATCAGGGCTTCACCATGGTCTATGTGTATGAGAATGGTTCAGTACGCAGAATCTCTGAAGTTACCCCACTGGGCAGCAAGCTGGTCTATCAGCACAAGCACTCCCTGGTGGAGATGATGCGTCTCTACAAGTCTGATGCGATTGAGCGGGAGATTGAGAGCCTGCGCGTGACGATTGATAGTTTGCTGGATCAACGCAATCGATTATATAGAGATGAAGAGATTCACGAGATAGATCAAAGACTTGCACATGTCACCCGCAAGCTGTTTGAATGGGAAGCGTAGATGACAATTGAGTGTCAGGAACTAGCAATCATTTCCTAGTGGAATGGTTGTATTTTTTTGAGCAATCTCTAACTATATGAACAAGAGGGGCCGATAAAAAAGATATGATAGATATCCATAGCCACATTCTACCCTTTATGGACGACGGTGCTGCCGATTGGGAGTCTGCTCTTGCCATGGCGCAGGACGCTGAGAAGGATGGGATTACCACTGTTGTTGCCACGCCTCATCATGCCAACGGGGTGTACTTGAACCCGGCTCCAGGTATAGGACAAGCTGTAGCACAACTGAATGAGAAACTCCGGCAGGCCGGTTATCAGCTGCAGGTCCTTCCTGGTCAAGAGATCCGCCTTTATAGTGAACTGCTGAATGATCTGGAGAGTGGGGAACTCCTGACACTGGCGGGCTCGCGGTATATTTTGCTGGAAATGCCTTCTTCGCGCGTACCTCGCACGATGGAGGAGACTTGTCATGAGCTGATTATTCAAGGCTTCGTACCTGTCATTGCCCATCCGGAGCGCAATGCCGAGGTTGCGGCCGATCCTTCCAGACTAATCAGATTAATAGAGCTCGGTGCATTGGGGCAGTTGACTGCCCAGAGTCTGGCGGGAACCTTCGGAAGCAAGTTGCAGAAGCTGTCGCTGGACCTGTGCCGGAAGAATGCTGTACATATGATCGCCTCTGACGCACATGATAACCGGCACCGCCCTTTTGGCCTGAGCGAGGCCTACGAGGTTTTATCCAAAGAACTGGGAAAAACATCATCCGACTTTTTTCGTCAAAATTCACAAAGAATTATCGACAATGAGGAGATTATTCGAGCAGAATATACCCAGTCTTACACCAAACTTCATAAATTGTTCGGATTTTTTTCTCGTAAAGGGTGACCTTGCTAGAGATTAATGGTAGAATGGGGATTACTGGGTTATTGTTATTTTTTATCAGAATAGTGTAGACTTAGGGTTGCTACTCTATCTACACTAGCAGTAGCAGTAGTACTAGAATTATAACTACATACAAAGAGGTGGATGAAAAGTGACTTTGAAGAAGAAACTGGCAGTATCATCATTAGCAGTTAGCATGGCAGCAGCATCTTTTGCAGGTTTTCCTTTTAGCAGCGAAGGTTTGGCAAAACAACTCGGGTTTGTAGGAACCGCAGCAGCAGCAACTAGTCATACCTATGTGAAGGCGGAGATTCAGAAAATCTACGCACAGTTGAGCGCAACAGATGTGACTTATTTGCAAAACTATAAGAATGAAGTAGCGGGCCTTAAACAAGATAAGTTTGAAAGCATCTTTGCTCCGGTTTTGGGTAAGATTCAACTTAAGGTTGAACTGAGCCCTGATGAAAAAGCAACTTCCTTAAAACTGTTCCAAAGCGTTTCCAGCGTAGTTTACGATGTGTATGCGAATAATACCGACGTACTGAAGAATATTCGTTCCGACAAGGATAACGTTGCCTTGTTCAACAAAATTGCCACTGCAGCTGGAGTAACAGAGCTGAGCTTCGACGACATTCTTGATTTTTTCTTCGCTTCTAACGGCGTGGAAGCAGAACTTCGCGCATTGCTGAACGGCAAGTCGACTACAGATCTGATTAACATCTACAAAAATCCTGCTTCACGGAAAACTCTGGTTAAGGATGCTGTATACAAGGTTCTTGAACACAGAATTGGCACGGGTGCATTGACAGTTAGTGGTGCGGTATATAACCTGGGCATCACTGCGGATGACCTCGTGCAAACTTTTGACAATGTGAATACAGAGATCAAATCTGCTGGACCTGCAGCAAAAGCCCTTGCTCTGGCTTACCTGAGTGCTTATCCATTGACTACTGGCGGTGGAAGCACTGGCGGCGGAGGTACTGGCGGTGGCGTAATCACTAATCCGACAACTACTCCGGGTGTGTATGACGTTTCTGGTTTGGTAAGTGTTGTGGGCGACAAAGCAACATTGAAATTGGTTGACGCCGATGTGATCAAAGCTTTCGACGCACTGCTTGCTGCGAACCCTGGAAAGACTGGCCTTACACTCACTTTGAACCTTGGTACAGTGAATGCTAAGACTGTAGAAGTTCCACTGTCCAAAGCTATCATTGAAGCGGCTAAGGCAAAAGGCATCGCTAACATTGCAGTAACCTTCAATGGCTTGACTGTTACGATTCCGGTATCCCAGTTCAGCGATGCAGTAACATTGACGGTTACGAATGAAGCTGACACTACAGTAACTTCATTGACAAGCTTGAAATTGGCTTCGAAAGTCTACACTTTCGATCTGACTGTTGGTGGCGTGAAGACAACAACTTTCAAACAGCCTTTGGCTATTAAGCTTCCTTTGGTGAATGCAGCTTCCCTTGACAAGGAATTGCTGTCCGTAACCAAGATCGTTTACAAAGACCTTCAATTCCAAGGTGGCGTAGTTGACGGTGAATTCATCGTTGAACCACGTGATACCTTCTCTTCTTATGCAGTACTGGAGAACAAAGTGAACTTCAGTGACATTGCAAGTGTACAAGCATGGGCTGGAAGACAAATTCAAGTTGTAGCTGCTAAAGGCGCAATTGAAGGTGTTGGCGCCAGCAAGTTCGCTCCGAAGAGCAACGTTACCCGCGCTGAATTCTCGAAGATGCTGATTCGTGCTCTGAACCTGGAGAACAGCACAGCAACTGAAAGCTTCAACGATGTAGCTTCCACAGCTTGGTACGCTCCTTATGTAGCGGTTGCTGCTGAGAAGGGTATCGTAACTGGCCGTAGTGCTTCCCAGTTCGATCCGAATGCTACAATTACCCGTGCTGAAATGGCAACTATGATTGCCCGTGCAGTTAAGTCGGTTAACTCTGGAGCTACTGCAGGAGATGCTTCGTCTCTGACTAAATTCTCGGATGCAGCGAAGATCGCAGCTTCCCTGAAAGACGGAGTAGCTTTTGCAGCCAGCCACAACCTGGTAATCGGAAATGCTGGTAAGTTCAACCCGAACAACACAGCTACCCGCGCAGAAGCAGCTGTAATCATCTATCGTACAATTAACTTCAAGTAAGAATCAACAATAAGCAAGTGGAGAGCCTCCTCTCGTATAGGTGAGAGGGGGCACTTTTTTAGCTTATATACACTGAACTTGCGAATAAGAGACTAAGTACGCCTACATCTTTTAGGTTAACTTTAGTGTTGAACGCGTACCGGATTCACAAGTTCATTGTGTATAGGATGGAATATTACAGAATCAGCTTGGAGGGAATTTCACTTGTCAGCACAAGAATTGGATCTTCGCGATTATTTCCAGATTGTCAGGAAGAGACTGTGGATGATTGTAAGCATCGTGGTTGTAGTTTGTATTCTTGCCGGAGTATACAGCTTGTATATCAAGAATCCGGTATATGAAGCATCAACCAAAATTATCGTCAATCAGACACCTACGCAGTCTACGGTAGGGCAGCTTGATCTGAATCAGATCAACACTAATATTCAATTGATCAACACGTACAAGGAAATTATCAAGACACCAGCTATATTGGATGTCGTAGCCAAGAACTACCCGCAATTCAATGTTACTGCGGAAGATTTGCTCAAAAAGGTCAACGTGAGTTCCGTCAATAATACGCAGGTGATGACACTTGTCGTTCGAGATAATTCGTACCAGAGAGCCGCAGAAATCGTAAATGCCATTTCACTTGTGTTCAAGCAGGAAATTCCATCTTTGTTCAATGTTCAGAACGTATCCATACTGAACGAAGCCAAGGTTGATCCTCCGGTAGCTCCGGGACCTGTAGAACCTAATGTGGTAATGAACCTGGCCATTGCATTTATCGTTTCTTTGATGATTGGTCTGGGTATCGCCTTCCTGCTGGAATATATGGATGATACCTTGAAGACTGAAGAAGATATTGAGAAGTATCTGGGTCTGCCAACAATCGCGATGATTACCAGACTTGGACAAGAAGAGACCAAAGCAACTGAATCTCAAGCTCAGACGCTGAACAGAAAGGCAGGGGAACTCGAACATGTCACAGCAGCCAAGTAAACAACGCCATCTGATTACCGTGACGAATCCGCGTTCACCTGTATCTGAAGCCTTCCGGGCACTACGTACAAATATTGACTTCTCATCGGTGGATAAGCAGATTCAGATTATTATGGTTACCTCCTCCGGCCCTGAAGAGGGGAAATCTACAGTCACGGCTAACCTTGCAGCGGCCTATGCCCAAGCAGATAAGAAAGTACTGTTAATCGATGGGGATATGCGTAAACCGACAGCCCATAAGACCTTTTCATTAAGTAATCGCTTTGGATTGTCTTCGTTACTGTCACAGCAAGCTGATCTGGAAGAAGTTGTTCAGGAGTCGGGTGTAGCTAACCTCTTCATTATGACATCAGGTCCAATCCCTCCTAATCCGGCAGAAATGATGTCCTCCAACCGGATGAGTGCTGTGTTAGAGGAACTGCGCCAACGTTATGATATGATTTTATTTGATACTCCGCCGCTCTTGGCTGTTACGGATGCGCAAATTGTCGCTTCCAAGAGTGATGGAGTCATTATGGTGGTCAGCTATGGCAAGGTGAAGCGGGAGATTGCTGTCAAGGCTAAGGCCAACCTAGATCGTGTAGGTGCGAAGATGCTCGGTGTTGTATTGAACAATGTGAAGCGCAAAGCCAGTGAAGGATATTACTACTATTACTACGGGAATTGACTTTCAAGTATGAAGAAATATGTTATTTTTGGAGGCACTAAAAATGACAGCGAAATCCAGGGTATTCATGTTATTCCTCATCGATCTGGTGATCATCTGGTTCAGTATTACAACATCGTATATGTTCAGGTTCTATGACGGCATTCCTCATGAGTATATGGTACAAATGCTCCAGTTCGGGCTCATCTCGACCATTGCTATAGGTGCTAGCTTGGTCTATTTCGGTCTATATCGGCGGATGTGGCAATATGCCAGTATCGGAGAAATAGTATCTATTCTTAAGGCTATTGTTGTAGGCGCGGTAATTTCTTATGCTGTCGCTTTGTTAATTCTCCCTGCACGTGTTCCTCTTGGGGTAGGTGTCCGGACCATGGAAACCATCCTGGTGTTGGTAGGCGGTACCCGTTTTCTGTGGAGATTTTTTCGGTATGAACGGATTAGCTCCAAAGATACCGAGACACACGCTCTCATCGTAGGTGCCGGAGATTGCGGGATGCTGATTGCCAAGGAAATGATGGGGCCTTCTTTTGCTCAGACCAAGTTGATTGGATTCATCGATGACAACCAGAACAAATACCATATGTCCATCCTGGGGCTGCCCGTATTGGGCAACAGATATGACATTCCCCGGCTTGTCAAAGAGAAAGATATTCATGAGATTATCATTGCTATGCCGTCCGTGTCCAGAACGGAAATTTCGGATATTATTAATCTGGCTAAGACAACCGGAGCCAAACTGAAGATCATTCCAGCACTGAACGATCTGATCGCTGGCAAGATATCCGTTAAGAAACTAAGAGATGTCAGTGTAGAAGATTTGCTTGGACGGGAACCGATCATAGCCGATCTGAACGGCATCCTCGGTTACGTACATAAGAAGACGGTTATGGTTACCGGTGCAGGAGGTTCGATCGGCTCCGAGCTGTGCCGGCAAGTATCTCCATTTGCTCCAGACAAGCTATTGCTGCTAGGACATGGTGAGAATAGTATTTATACGATTGAGATGGAGCTGCGCCAGAGCTTTCCCGAGCTGGAGATTATTACTGTAATCGCAGATGTTCAGGACCGCAATCGGATGATGGACGTATTTCGCAACTACAGACCGCATGTTGTCTTTCATGCGGCAGCACATAAGCACGTTCCCTTGATGGAGCGCAATCCATCTGAAGCCATCAAGAATAACGTATTCGGTACCCGGAATGTAGCGGATTGTGCGGATCGATTCGGAGCAGAACGGTTCGTTATGATTTCCTCAGACAAAGCTGTTAACCCCACAAGTGTTATGGGAGCAACCAAGCGAATTGCAGAAATGTATGTACAGAGCTTGAACACCACGAGCCAGACTAAATTCTCTGCTGTACGATTCGGGAATGTCTTAGGTAGCCGTGGTAGTGTAATCCCGGCGTTCAAGAAGCAGATAGCTGCTGGTGGGCCAGTTACAGTTACGCATCCAGAGATGGTGCGTTATTTCATGACGATTCCAGAGGCGGTTCAGTTGGTCATTCAATCGGGATCGTATGCCAAGGGCGGCGAAGTATTCGTGTTAGACATGGGTGCACCGGTAAAGATTCTGACATTGGCAGAAGACTTAATTACTTTATCCGGTTATGAACCTTATACGGATATCGATATAACCTTCTCGGGAATAAGAGAAGGGGAGAAATTGTACGAGGAACTACTGACGGACGAAGAGAATCTGGGTTCTACCCAGCATGACCGTATTTTCATTGGTAAACCGAATGTAATCAGTCAGAACCAGCTCGAACTGGAATTCAAACGTTTGGAGCGTGTCTTGACTGACGAGCCAAGCGCGATCCGTGAAGTGATCAATCAGATTGTTCCGATGCAGCCCGTTGCCCAAGCCGCGATTAGCTAACAAATACGTTACGGAGGATTACTATGTTTAACAAAAAATGGAAAAAAATACTGGTATGGTCTCTGTCGGTAGTTATAGTATTAGCGGTTGGAGGATTATTCGCTGCTAATTATGCAGTAGATAGACTGATGAGTTCAATGGCTGGAGGCTTGGACTTGGAGTCTGATGATACTGCTCCAGTTACTGATCAAGTCGCAATTGCCGATCCAACTTCGACACCTGTAAGTACTGATAGTGCTCCATTAGAGACCGCAACTGCTGAACCTACACCAGGCGTTGTCTCGGAGAGTGCCAAACCGGCAGCTACAGAAGAAGCTTCCACTAGTCCAAGTGAGCAAGCTACTCCAAAGTCAACTCAATCCATTGCTTCACCAACGACTAAGCCAACCAGTACAGTGCCTCCTGCTAAAGATAAGAATCTGGATGGATATTCGGCTCAGGTTTCTACGGATAAAGCTAAACACATACAAGAAAATGTAACGGTGAAAGAAAAGGCAGATGTAGCATCTATTGTATTAGGCCAACTTAGTGTAGCTGATATCAAACGATTGCAGGAACTTGCATCGGGTGGCTTAACCATTGAAGAGAAACGTGAAGCTCGCAGTATTATTCTTGGTAAAGTTTCAGATGAACAATACAATGAGCTGTCCCAAATAGCGAAGAAGTATGGTGTGAGTGAAGGCAAAACCAAGGATCAGGTTATTGAAGAAGAAGAGGCTTTACAACAAGGGAGTGAACAGTAATGGCCAAAGTAAGAATACCCGCAACAGCGTTACTACTGCTAATGCTGATTGGAGCAGCTCCATTAACAGCATTTGCGCCTTTATCAGCCTCAGCTGCATCTGTGGCAGTGCCTGTTGTTCAGTCTGGCTCAATCAAAGTACAGAACATGAATGTAAAAATGGTATTTGACGGCGTTAGCATGACTCCGCCATCAGGGCAGTTAGTATTCATGTATAACAATACAACCTATGTTCCGCTACGATTCATGTCTTATGCACTTCAAAAGAGTGTGAGTTGGGATGCAAAGAATCTCAAGGTTACAGTAGCGGAACCAACGAGTACTGAATTGGTAGTGATTAAAGAGTATCTAATGAATGTAGGAACTAGTCAGAATACATCGTCGAAGAGTACAAATCTACAACCTGTAGAAGCAAGATTTTCTTTTAATGGTGCTGCCAAAACGCTTCCTACAAGTCAATCTAGTTACATTCTAGATGGAACGTTATATGTTCCACTTCGTTTCCTATCTGAATCAGTAGGCAACGTCATAGAATGGGATCAGAAGGCTAAAACAATTACAGCATCTTCGAAGGCCTATCAAGAACAAAATAGTACTTCTGAAGGTAACGTAGAGCCAAAGCCAGCGGCTTCAATGAAACCATCCCAAGCCGGCGGTTCAAGTGATATAGGCAAAGTGTCGTACGAGAGTATTACAAGTGCTACTGAAGCAAAACTGAATGCACTGAAATCTCAAAGTGAATCAACTTTAGTAAGTATTGCAATGGAGTATGTATCTGCAAAAGATGAAGCTTCGAGAGCAAGTATTAAGGCAAAAGGGCTTGCACAATTATCCTCTTTTACAGCAAGCTTTAATAGCATAGTTGCTGATGCCGAACAACAACTAAAGGCTAATGGCTATAGCACTGATATTATTAGTCAATATAGAGCTGCCTTTGAGGCGCAATTACAAGTAGGTAAGAATTTAGCGGAAGGTATGGCTGGGTGATTAAGAATCACTCTTCTTTTATATGGGATAATTTAGGCAAGGAGATATAACTAATGCACACTGTATTAAATCGATTAATAGATATTTTATTTTCGGTAGTTGCAATGCTATTTTTGTGGCCTTTCTTTGTGATAATCGCATTATGGATAAAAATGAATTCAAAAGGACCAGTGCTGTTTAAGCAAAAGCGAATTGGATTATATAAGAAAGAATTTTTTATATTGAAATTTAGGACAATGAAAACTGATAGCCCAAGTGATATGCCTACACATTTGTTACAAAATCCAGAAGTGTTTATAACAAAAGCGGGAAGATTTCTTAGGAAATATAGTCTGGATGAACTACCTCAGATTATAAATATCTTTAGGGGGGAAATGAGTATCATTGGTCCTAGACCGGCATTATGGAATCAAACTGATTTAATTGATGAGCGAGATAAGTATGGTGCCAATAATATAAAGCCAGGTTTAACAGGACTGGCACAAATTAATGGTAGAGATGAACTGTCTGATGCAATCAAAGCTCAATATGATGGTGAATATGTGGAAAAGAAATCATTCAAGCTTGATTTTGAGATATTCCTGAAAACAATATTTAAGGTTTCGACTGCTAAAGGAATAGTAGAGGGTGCTAAAAAATAGATAATAGCACTGATCAAAAACTCGCACAGTAGAAAATATAGATATGTTATGTCAAATAAATAGTTATCCAAGTAAATCTGAGATAGATATTGAAATAATAGTATAGGATCATGTGGATTTGAGGTTTTATTTAAACAATAAATAATGTTAATAT
>NZ_LVWH01000027.1:0-11353 GCF_001909045.1 Paenibacillus sp. P3E
AAGTAATAGTCTTTTATTGATTTTTTTATAGAATATTATGTATCCATGCCATTTTTAGGGTTATTGGAACGTAACTGTGTAACTGGTAACTGGCGATAGTTGCCAGTTTTATTATTTCTGTTAGTGTATTCTGCCCACCATCCATGTACCTCTCAATGCTGTACCACATAGTATGAAAGTTCAATCGTTCTTTCATGGGGTTGAATAATTGCCAACAAAGAGACGACCGGATTTAGTGTACTGCATTCTGGTCGTCTCTTTGTTATTTTCTACTTACCAAAAATTCCACTCTACACTTTACCATTATTTGTGATCCGGTTCCCCGCACTGTCTGTAACGGCAAATTTTAGGGCCATCCGCTAGGGATGACCCTTTCTTTGATCTTGTTTTATTCAACAGTGAAAAGAATTGTCGTACCTGCATGTAAAATTTATAACTTTCTTGCCCATATAGTAGCGCGATTTGTAGCTTCAACATTCAGCTCTGGAATCGGGTCATCGGTATAATTTTGATAGGTACACACAATGGTAAACCCGGCATCTGATAGCCAACCGTAAACTTGCGTTTGCGTGGGAATGTGCTTATACCAACGCTTGGGTAAGATGATCTGCTCACCGCTATTTGTGGTGAGCTCCCAGTGACCAGTTCCGGTACAAATCTGGGTTATAGGGTCATACACGCTCCCATAGCTAACACATTGGCCAGTCGTGCCCAATTCGTCTGTCCCTATGAAAGAGCTACTCTCTTTCAGCCTATTGAACCGGGCTGCTGGATCATATTGCAGGTCAAAATCAATATAAAGATGTCCACCCTTACGAAGCGCGGCCGCAGCATTTTTAATAAGGGTCTTTTGTGCATCTTTGTAATCGATCTCGCATTCAATGTTAATCAGTATATTACCTGCCATGACTACGACATCATAACCGACACCCCATCCGGAAATTACTGCATCAGCTTGATAACAGCGAATATTCGTTAAACCCAACATCTGGCGATAACATCGCAGGAGCATATGTTCATCGGAATCAAGGCCTGTAACGAAATGATTCGCCTTTGCTAGAGGAACACAGATCCTACCATCACCACATGCAATTTCAAGTATATTCAGTGGTTGATTATCTGTTTGCTCTGTAAGTACTTTCAACAGAAAATCCACGTCGTGAGTTTGGTTTTCAAACTGTTCATACACACTAGCATACCAATGTTTTGCAATAAACTCTCTATTCACAGGTTTACCTCCATTTTTTATAGGAGGGTTAAATTATAGTCACCCTCCAAGAAACAAAGCAGGTGAACAAATCTGTCATATTTAATCATCTAATATCATCCTTTCATCGTTTAATGGAAAGCGGATAAATAAAGAATGTATTTCTCTTTGATTATAACCAGGAAATATTTAACAAACAATGTAAAGATTCTTTATAACTATTCCCATCAGTGGAGAGACTGAACGAGTTCATGAAAGACCGTCACAAAAACATTTTTCTAAACTTGCTTTCCGTAAGCAAAAGTCCCCCTCTAGATACGCATCCGAAAAAAATCGCCCTCATTTATGATACGGTTCTCCGCGCTGTTTGTAACGCAAGTTTTAAGACCATCCTTATGCGGGATGGCCTCCGCATGATATCACTCCGTTCTTGACAAAGCATTCTCAATCGCTAGACAAGCGGCTCGATTAGTACCTTGTCAGACCTTCGCACAAGGTCCACAGTTTCTTGCCCGCTCTAGCATCAAACTTAGTGTGAATCGGTACGATTTGCTTCTTATCATCGAAGAATACGCCATTTGCGCGCTCTATTTCTTTCGCAGACGCCAGATAAACCCCGATCCCGCATTCTGCTTTGACACGTGCGTTTAAGAGAGGTGCAGCCGCCCTCAAATACCAAGGCGCGTTCCTCGCGAGATTGGATTTCACAAACCCCGGATAAAAAGCGTTGGAGGTCACTCCCGTTCCTTCCAAACGCTTTGCCAATTCGAAAGCAAATAACGTCCTGGCGAACAGCGACTGGCTGCTTGCACGCATCGTGCTATACTGGCGCTCCATTTGAATATCATCGAAGTTAATGACGGGATTCTTCAAAAATCTAGGGTTACCCGACACTGTGATGACGCGTGCAGGTCCGCTTTCTTGGAGGATGTCGAGCAGCCGGTTAGTCAGCAGATAATGACTATGCACATTGACCGCGAACATACGATCAATCCCATCAGTCGTCAATTCCTTCTTAAAATAGACTGCACCACAAGCATTAATAAGCACATGCAATTGATCGTACTTCCGCTTGAACACGTCGCTGACTTCCCGGATCGATGACTGTAGGGAAAGGTCCGCCGCCAACCAATCTCCCCGGCTGTTGCCTGTGGCTTCCAAAATATCCTTTAATGCAGCTTGTCCACGCTCTGCACTTCTGCTGATGATCACGACCTTGGCGCCAAGTCTGGCTAATCCCGTTGCGATTGCTTTTCCTACTCCGGATGTTCCCCCTGAAATTAAAAACACTCTGTTATCAATATCCGTACGTGCGTCGTTCATCGTCTCTCCCCCTTGTATGCAGCAGCAAAAACTTTCGCGAAGTCTACGAGCTTGACTTTGCCTAGATGGTAGTCGGTGGCGCGGAGACTGGCGTAAAATTCATCGGGGCTCTCACCAGCGCGGCTCATTTGGGCGAAGCGGTTAGCGGTGTCTTCGTGGAAGCCTAGTTTTATCATATTCTCAATGAGGGCCAAGGCAGGGATTTGTTGGTATTTGGCTTCGATACCATTCTCGGCAAGAGCCTTGAGCCAGTCGTTGCCTGTAGCCCAATCGCTAACGACGAATTTCGCACTTTTGCCTGCTGGGGTGTGATCAATCAGGGCGTAAGCGACGTCCGCAATATCAATGGGGCTGACCCAACCGTGCGCGATAATAGCCGAAACTGGACTAAAAAGGGTTTGCATCGTTTTAAGGCTTTGCATGTCGGCAAAAAGATTGCTATAAAAGCCGACAGGACGTATATGAGCAACGTTCACGCCTTCAAGCGAGTTAAGTGCGTCTTCTGCAAAATGATAGCTGTAAAGGATGCCAGCGTTAGGGTTGTCGGCGCCTACTGAGCTGAGGTTGACGACGTTTTTCACACCCGAATTTTGCACGGCGGTCTTATAATTCTCAGAGAGCTCGATTGCGCTCTGCCACATGTCGATGCCGGAGGTTGGATTGATGCCTGAGATCATGAGATAAACAACGTCGCTACCTGTAAAAGCCCGGGTAAGGAAGTCTACGTCCCGGTTTGAGCCTACTGCTGGTTTGGCACCGAGCGCTTCGATGTCGGCGATACGATCACTAGAGCTTGTGATGACTGTGACGTCGTGTCCATCAGCGATGAGGCGTGGAAGGTAGTAACGATTAATATTGCCAAGTGAGCCGAGTACTGTGATTTTCATTGTGCATTCTCCTTCTTTTTGATAAAATAGTGTCACAAACTGACATTTTCAATCATTGTATACCTGCGGGTTTTTTATTGTCAAGAAAAAATGTCAGAAACTGACCATTCTATTTTTCTTCCATTAATCACATGAATAGGAATGATAAAAATGAAAAGCAAAGAAAAATTACAGGCGGCGGCCACCAAATTATTTATGGAAAAAGGCTATGAACACACGACTGTGCAGGAGATTGCAAGTCTTGCGGGTGTGACGGAGCGAACCTTTTTCCGGCAGTTCAAGGACAAGTCGGACGTACTTTTTGACACGAACAATGAGCTGGGGCAGGGAGTTTCGGCTTTTATCACGGATAAATTTGAAGTCGAGCAAAAACCGCTGAAGCTTGCGGTTGAAGGCTTTGTGTCGATTTCCGAGTTTTTCGAGGGCTCGCGGGAGAGGGTGCTTGCGCGGAATCAAATTATTCAAAGCAATCCTGATCTGCAAGAACGGGAGCTGTTGAAGGGGCAGGTGCTCATTGCGTCTGTCACAAACTCATTATCTGCCAAATATGATAGCGATGTGTCGGAGCTTGCCGCGCGATTTGCGGTTGAAATTTTTCACATGGCATTTATTAAATGGATTAATAGCACTGAGAAAGGCCTTGCGGAGCATTTACTCACCGTTTATGAGTTGTATGAGAACTCGTTTTGCTGCGTGGATTGAAAGTTTAAAAAAACTTGACGTTATTTATGATACGGTTCTCCACGATTTATCTTAACCGCCCGATACACCTGCTCATGTGACGGAACATTAAGAACCCGCATAACCATTGGTGTTATGCGGGTTCAGAATTTATATGCGATCATGGAAGACACCATGATGACGATGATGCTTGGAGGAATATAAATGTTATTTTGGGACTACATTAACAGCTTGGTCAATCTGATCTTGATCTATCGTTTTTTCACAGGAGTTTCTTGATGTCATCCTTGATTTGCTCCGATTGCGGACCAAATACGATTTGTACCGCACCCTGACCCAATCTCATTACCCCCGATGCTCCCAGTTGCTTCAGCGCGGCGTCCTTGACTGCTTTCTCATCATTCACAATCAGCCGCAGCCGTGTAATACAGGCATCAATGTTGCGGATGTTGGACGGTCCGCCGATATTCTCCAGGATTTTGACTGCTCTGGAGGATGCGGAGATTTTTGCTCCACTCACATCAGCCTCCAGGATTTCGTCATCAGCATCATCCTCACGCCCTGGTGTTTTCAAATTGAACTTCACAATAACAAAGCGGAACAAAACATAATATAGTACGAAGAACGCAAGTCCGACCGGAAGCAGGACCCAGGCATTGGTGGAAAGCTTTAGATTCGTCAGGTAATCAATCAAACCCGCAGAGAAACTAAATCCAAGTCTTACATCCAGCAAATACATTAAGGCCATGGAAAGACCAGTTAAAAGCGCATGCACCAAGTACAAAAGCGGTGCGACGAACATGAACGAGAACTCCAAAGGTTCGGTAATACCGGTAAGGATAGAGGCGATAGCTGAACCAATAAATATCGAGGCCACCATTTTCTTTTTTTCAGGTTTTGCCGTATGGATAAAGGCCAATGCAGCCCCCGGCAAAGCGAACATCATAATTGGGAAGAAGCCCGTTGTGAACATCCCTGCGCTTTTATCACCTGCAAGGAAACGCCATATATCACCATGGATAACCTCCCCGGCAGCATTTTTGAAATCACCAAGCTGAAACCAGGCAATGGTGTTAATTACGTGATGCAGACCGATGGGAACCAGCAGACGGTTTGCTGTACCGAAGACGAATGCCCCAAAAGCGCCAAGACTTACAACCCAGTTACCGAAATCACTGATTACATCCTGCACCGGACTCCAGATCATACCGATCAAGACAGCCAGGACCATAGTCGATGCAGCTGTTACAATCGGAACAAAACGTTTGCCGGCAAAGAAACCAAGCCAATCGGGCATTTTGACGTTATGATATTTTTTGTACAGGAAAGCTGCCCACGCCCCGGCAAAGATTCCGCCAAGCACGCCCATATCGAGCACAACATCATCCCCGATGAAACCGAAGGTGGCCGGTACAATGCCCAATACTTTCGTAAGTACCATATAGGCAATCAATGCGGACAAGGCAGCTACGGCGTCCCCTGCAAAACCGATAGCAACACCCACCGCAAAAATCAATGCTAAATTCCCAAAGATGGCGCCTGCACCAGCATTCAGAAAGGGGGCAATATACTGATTCAGAAATCCACCAATAGCACTGCCTAAATGTAAGTCCTTTTCATAGTCGAGCAATCCTAAACCTTGCAGAATCGCCGCCGCCGGCAGTGTGGCTACAGGAAGCATCAGTGACTTACCCAATTTTTGCAGAAAAGCTAACATTCCAATCATCCCCTTGTTTCGTATTTTACTTGGCTAACCATGAAGCTATATGCTTTATTACCTGGATGCCACAGTCAGAATAATGACTTTGCCGGCAACAACCGGACCATAATGGTAATCCATTTCAAGATCCGTTTCTCCGTTGCTGGTTACAATGACTGGTGTTATGGTCTGATAGCCTGCCGCCTGTATGAAAGCGATATCAAATTCAATCAGTGTCTGCCCTGCTTTTACTTCATCTCCGCTGGTAACATGACTAGTGAATCCGCTCCCTTTCAGGCTTACGGTATCCATTCCGATATGCAGCAGCAGCTGAAGTCCTGAAGAATGTTCTATTATCACGGCATGACTGGATTTGACCACATGGGCAATTTTTCCGTCAAAAGGGGCCATTAATCTCCCCTCACTAGGTTCTATAGCTATTCCTTTCCCCATATGTCCACCTGCGAAGGTTTCATCCGGGACACCTGATAATGGAACGGCCTGGCCGCTCACCGGAGCATAAATCTCCAGCACCTGCACTTCGGTAGGGTTCTTTTCTTTTTTCGATTTCCATTTAGCAAACATTACTTCTCTCTCCTCACTGTTGCTGTTTGTCTAAGGTCTGGAACAAACGCCGCAAATGCATTGCGAGGAAGCAGATTTCTTCTTCCGGAACTTCTGCACCCAGGGATTCCTGCATGACCTTGCCCATTTTTTGGGCCAGCTTGTATTCCTCTTTGTATTCTTTTTGAATATGCTTCACGAACGGATTGTCGATGAGCGAACCCTGCAGAATCCGTTCAATCGAAAATCTTAGATGAATCATCAGCCGGATATGGTTCATACTGCCATGTGCAAAGGTTATCTGACGTTCTACCCGAATCATATCCAGCAACTCGCTGACGATATTTGAGGCTTTCACCAACTGGCCAATCGGCACATTACTGACCGCAGAATACACGTGATAGGTTAGAAATCCCACTTCGTCTTCTGGAATCTGAACCTGGAACTCCGCGCTGATTTTTTCTGCCGCCCTGTAAGCGATCTCAAATTCCTTGGGAAAGGACATTTTGGTCTCCTGAAGGAACGGGTTGACAATGTCCATTCCGTTCCGGAGACGGTAAATGGTGAACTGGATATGGCTGGGGAGCGCCAAATAGATCTTGTCATTCAACTTGCCAGAAAATTCAAGGGCAATATCCGCAATAATATCATCCGTAATTCTCATCACTTTGGGATCTATATCTTCAAGCAAAATCTGATATTGACTCCATTCCTCACGATCCTCCAGACGGAATAATTTCTCAATCCGCTGGTCATTCGCATCAATGATTCCTGAATCTTTTACCGCAAATCCAATCCCTTTGCCAATAATCACATATTCTTTGCCCTTTCGGCCTCCTTGCACCATTACAACGTTATTGCCGATCACCCGTAGTACCTCAAATTGCTCATTATCCTTGGCCAAGGTCCCCCTCCTTTCCATTCATTGTCAGATTTTTTTGCATCAAAAAGAGCCAAGAAAGACTCAAATGAATGAGATCAATTCTTGGCTCATGCCCTTAAAGGTAACACGCCGCTTGCATATAAATGATCATTTATAAAACCATAATAAATCAAACCTATATTTCCGTCAATGGGTTTTTGAAAAGTCAAATCCATCCAACAATCGGCACATCCGTGTAACCACATCCTTAATCACCACAGGCTTGCTGATAAAATCCGAGGCTCCTGCAGCCAGACATTTCTCACGGTCTTCCTTCATCGTTTTGGCTGAAATCGCGATAATAGGAAGTTCAGGCAACTGTAATTCGTCACGGATAATCGAAAGGGTATCATACCCGTCCAGGTTTGGCATCATGATATCCAAGAGCACAACATCTACTTCAGGGTGTTCTCTGACTATTTGCAGGCATTCGAATCCAGAATGAGCGGTTAGAATATTCATGTCATAGGGCTCCAGCCCTTTTTCCAGGGCATAGATGTTGCGGATATCATCATCTACGATCAGTACAGTTTTCTCATGCAGCTTCAAATATTCTCTTTCGAATGGTGTACTGTCCTTCTTAACAGGTATCTCCTGCCGTACTCCCCATTCCAAAGCAGCGGCTGCCGGGGTGCTCCAGACATCTGAAAAAACGGTATTGAACCCGTCATCTTCTTCACGGCAAGGGAGATACAACGTAAAGGTGCTGCCCGTCCCCTCTTTGCTATCAAGTATTATTGTGCCGCCTAACAATCTGGCAAGCTGAAGGGATATGGACAATCCCAAGCCTGTTCCGCCGAATTTCCGGGCTGTGGAGCCGTCAGCCTGACGGAACGCTTCAAAGATGATCTCCCGGTTCGCTTCCGAGACACCAATACCGCTATCCTTTACGGCAAAAGCGATTACAGGTTCAGCTGTAAGAAACTGTGACTCCGTAAAAGGTTCAACCCGGTGAATGTTCACCTCCACGAAACCCTTCACCGTAAACTTAAAAGCGTTGGAAAGCAGGTTCCTCAGGATTTGATGCAATCTCATTTCGTCTGTAAAGAATAAATCGGGAACATCATCCTGAAGTGTTACCTTGAAGTCTATATTCTTCTGCTCAGCAATTTTGTTGAAATAACCCTTCAGTATGAATGGCAATTCAGTAAGGTTGACGGCATCCCGTTCGACTGTCATTTTGCCTGCTTCTACTTTGGACAAATCCAGAATATCGTTGATCATTGACAGCAACTCACTGCCGGACGAATGAATGACCGCTGCATATCCGAGATCTTCTTCCGACAGGGAATCATTGCGGTTCTCAATAAGCAGTTGTGAAAGAATAAGCATACTATTAAGCGGTGTGCGCAGCTCGTGAGACATATTTGCTAAAAATTCAGATTTGTAGCGGGAACTTAGCTCCAATTGTTCATTATACTTTTCCAGTTGAACTGCAGCATTCTCGGCAACGGCCTTCTGATCCTCCAGCTCCCGGTTTATAGTCAGCAATTCCTGTGTATGATGCTGCAATTCCTCAGTTTGTACCTGCAATTCTTCGGACTGTACCTGAAGCTCCTCAGATTGAATCTGTAGTTCTTCGTTCATCGCTTGAGATTCTTTATACAAATGCTGGATCTCCATACGCGTCAAAACAGAATTCAAGGTGACCCCCAACATTTTCAGCAACTCACCAAACAGCTCAAGATGGTATGGGGCCCATTTGGTAAGTGAAGCCACTTCCAGAACGGCTACAGTTTTGTTCTCGAATAAAACAGGAGCAATAACAGCGAATTGGGGTGCGGATCTTCCGAGCCCGGAGTTAATACTTATGTAATCCGCTGGTAAATTCTCAATCCGGCTCAGCCTTTTATCAATCGCACACTGGCCAATGAGGCCCTCACCCAGGCGGATGATTGTCTTCCCGCTCCGGAACTCCTGATTCTCCGAACCGGCATAAACATACTTCCGTTCCAATTGATCGTTCTCACCCAGAACATAAATGACTCCGTACTGCATCTCCAGCATAAAGGACAGTCTGTTCACAAATGTCCTGCACACTACTGATAAATCCGTCGTTTCCTGAAGCGCTATAGACATTAAAGATATCTGTTCATTGTTCCAGTGATCCCGCTGCACAGTATCCAGAAGTTCATTTGTTGCTTTCCCCAGATCATAGATTTCATCCAGGGTCTTCACGGTGATCCGCTCGGACATATTTCCTCCGCCTGCAATACTCCGGATCGCCTGAATGACGCTACGGAGTGGATTGACAATACTGGCAGAGATCAGGTAGGTTACAAGAGCTGCTAAGAACGCAACCAGTGTCCAGAGAACATACATAATCTTCAGAAGCTTATTGTTGCTTTCTTTCAAATTGGTAATACGTTCGCTGGTAAGCTTCCGCTCGTTATCCCGGAAGTACTCTAACTGTGAGCGTATGGAATCAACGATCAGCTTGCCGCTGTCATTACGAAAGAAAGCGTTCACCGCCTCATTCTGCCCATTGCGCTTAAGATCAACTACATATTGTCCGGATATCTTGATCCATTGAACAATATTCTCTTGGATATCGTTCAAGTTCAATAGCTGATCCGGATTATCCCTAATCATACTGCTTAATTTAGTGTAATTAATCTTCCACTCTGTAGTCCCGCTATCATAAGGAGCCAAATAGCTGGGGTCTCCAGTAAGGGCATAACCCCGCTGACCGGTTTCCATGTCCAGCACATTTTTTTCAATCTGATAGGTAAGCTCATGCAAAGTCATATCATGATCGCTCAGAAAAACAGTTTCTTTCTCCAAGGCGCTAATCCTACCGGATACAACCAGCAGAAACAATCCCAGCATTAACAGGATCATGGCGTAACCGAGAGCAATTTTTCCGCGGATCTTCAGCTGTAAACCTCGCTTATCATGCAATGGTCCACCCTCCATCTGGAATTCCAATATATAATTCATTTACACAAGTTATTCTATAATTGTAAATGCTGGCAAATCAGATAACAAGGGTCCATTTGCATTATAATGCTGTTACAGAAAACTTTCGCTCCTAGGCAGCCTGTCCTTTAATTGTCTTACGTTGGCTTCCAGCTTCAAGATCACATCTTCCAGGTCCATCGGATCAATCCCCCGGATGACCGGTGCGGGTGCCGGAACAGCTTCAGCCTTTTGGGCTTTGTCCTTCATTTCGCGAAGCTCAATCTGCTGCTCCTGCCATTTATCCATCAAATCAGCTATTGTAGCATAGAAGCGCTCATAATCCTTGATCACGCTATCCAGAAACGTGTCTACCTCTTCGGCATCATAGCCGCGAAGCTTCATACTGAATTCTTTCTCATGTATGGTGAGTGCGTCGAGTGTAATGCCTAGTTGGCTGAACAGCTTTCTCTGCTTATCCAGTCTGCGTTTCATGTGTTCATCCATGTTAGTTACCTCCAAGTATATAGCGTTTCATCTGGCAGTAATCATTATAACAGGGTAACAGCAACCTGGAAATATCACTTAGGTTGTAGTTCTTAAGATTAAAATCTAATCCCTTGAAGATTAGAAATTATCCGAAACAGCTTTGTTCAAAATCCCTAGACAGCGGTCAAGATCCGTCTTGACCTGCTTCTTATACAATCTGGCTTTTTCCTCTCCATCCGTGGTGAAATGATACAGGACGATCTCTTGGAAGTCCACCTTGGGATCATTGCCTTTCAACTGCTTGGTCCGGTATAGAATCCCTTGCTGGACCAGTTCATGCAGTGCCCGGTAGATTTCACTCTGAGGAGGGGAATAGCCATGCGTTTTGAAATCTCTCCGCAAATCCTCAAGCATCTGATAGCCATACCCCTTATGTTGCTCAACCATTGTAATCAGATATACCTTGATAAAAGCCCTTTGGGCAATCATAAACGCCATGGGACACCTCCTAATGATGTGTTTCCTTATCTTTCCTGCACAACTTCAGTATAAACACTATTTCCCTGATTTCACAATAAGAAAATCAGAGAGAATCCCCTTCCTTGAAACCTTTTGTTAGGATCTAAATACCGCAATTAGTTCGAGTAAAATCGTTGAATCTAGAGTGTGTGATTCTTTTAGTT
>NZ_LVWH01000028.1:0-10384 GCF_001909045.1 Paenibacillus sp. P3E
TCGTTTTTCGTCGGTGAGTTATCTTCCAGTTCTTTGCTTTGGTGTACATGGTGCGGATTGACAATGACCAAAGGAATACCTTGCTGTCCCAAATACTCGGCCAAGTTAAACCAGTAGTGTCCGGTGGGCTCAATGCCGAAGAGGACGTCGCTCTTGGCATGCTCCTGCTGAAGCTCCTTCATCCACTGTACCAGTTGCTCCAGACCTGTTCGTGTATTGGAGAATACACAATCTTTCCCCAGTTCAATTCCCCGAAAGTCAATGGCTCGGGCCACATGGGTTTCCTTAGCGATGTCTGCCCCTACGACAAGGGTCTTGTCGGAAATTCTCATCATCCGTTGATTCTGTTTCTTCGATTGTTTATACTTCATGTTGAGTGCCTCCTGCGCTGGAATTTGTTCTCTGGACGGAACGTTTCCCAGTATACAGCTGGCGCTTTTTTCATTCAAACCTCAAATTAATTCATTACAGGAATGGCTCTATTCATTTTTTTGTATTCTTGTCATAGAAACGCCGATGTATTCAATCGGCTGTATACCATTTTGATATCCAAGAGAATTTCACTGGATTGATTTTATTTTACCTACTAGTAGATAGATTGTCAAGTTCGTATTATATCTTTTCAATACAATTAACCCTTTTTATTCGCCCGATGCAACTGAACAAGGTAGATCACCGATGACAAAACTCCTGCCAGAGCTAGTCCTGCTACAATGGCGATTGCCACGTACATATTAGGTAAAAGTTGATTGGACTCCATCGGTTCATGCGAGCTATTGAGCACAGCGGTTATGACAGCTAAAGAGATAGCGCCGCCAATCTGCAAGCTGGTATTGACAAGTCCTGAAGCCAATCCTTGTTCTACAGGAATGACATTATGAGTCGCCTGGATATTTACCCCTGGGAAAGCAAACACAAAGCCAATACCAATTAAGATCATGGTTGGCAGGAGGAAATTCCAGTACGGCAACGCAGGGTCGACCCGGAAAAATAAAAGGTATGCGATTGAAACCAGCACTAAGCCAATCAGAATTGCCATGGGTGTACCTATTCGCTTCATCACACGGTCAATACGCGGGCCAAAAACGACCTGAAATAAACTTGAAGGCAAAAATGCCAAAGCCACCCAAAGTGGTGACCAACTTAGTGAATCTTGTAAATATAGAGTTGCAATAAATTGGAAGGACATAAAACTTCCCAGCAGCATCATTGCGGCAAAATTTGCATTGACTAGCGACATTGAACGGAAAATCCCAAGCCGCACCAGAGGCTGGGGATGTCGTCTCTCTACAAGAATAAAGGCAAACAACAACACAACGCTGGCAATGATCAGAAGAATCGTCGTAATAGAAGTCCACCCTTTGGCAGGAGCCTCTACAAGTGCGTATACCAACACTAACAATGAAGCTGTAATTGTAAGTGAACCCCAGAGATCAAACTGCTTCATGGTTACACGTTCTCTAGAAGCATGTGGCACCAGTTTTAAGCCGGCAAGTAAAAGAATAAGAGCGACCGGACCAGGAGCCAACAAAGTAAAGCGCCATCCAATTTCTGTGAGAAGCCCTCCGAATACAAGCCCTAAGGCAAAACCGGTCATCCCAATGATGGAGTAAATACTAAGTGCACGCATTCGGTCAGGTCCTGCTGCAAATGAGGTGCTTACAATGGACATTCCCGCAGGTACCGTGAACCCCGCTGCAATCCCTTTAAGGAGTCTCAAACCGATAAGTGCGATCTCATTACTCATGAAAGAACTGACAATCGATGCCAAACCAAACACAGCAACTGCAGTCAGAAATACTTGACGCCGGCCAAGTAAGTCGGCTACACGGCCTCCTAAGAGCAGAAATCCGCCGTACCCTAGAATGTAGGCATTTACAATCCATTGCAACGATCCCGTGGAAAGATGAAGTTCGTTACCAATTGAAGGTAAGGCAATGTTAACCATGGATAAATCGACTCCATCAAGGAATAGCGCCCCTGAGACGATCAGAAGAAGTCCCCAAATTTCAAGGCTCCATTTCCTCTCTTGGTTCTCGTTCTTATTCTTTGCTACTGCTCCTTGTTCTAGCACAATATCACTCCTTTATAGATTGGATAGGTAAAGTAATTGATCTACAAAATCGGCAATACTCTGCCACAAGTATTGCCGATTTTGTAATGATCTCTTTTGATTTATTTGGAATCGAGTTTGGCTATTTCAGCTAATAATGCTTCAAATTTCACAATATTTTCACTCAGAAATATTCAGAACAGCACGGAATCGAGTCGAAGCTGACATCATTTTATCGTATGCTTCGCTAGCACGATCTAATGGGAATGTTTCGATCATGGGACGAATATCGGTAAGAACACTAAAATTAATCGTTGCTTGAATTTCTTTCGCTCCGCCTGTAAACGAACCTTTTACAGTGTTAGGACCTTTCAAAAAGTCCATCGCCGACAATTCCAATTGCTCACCAGAACCCGCCACAATGATTAGTTCGCTATCTTGACCCAACCCGTTTATCAGAGATGAAATAGCTTTTGCGTTTGGTGCAGTAGCAAGGATGACCTTTGCTCCTCCTAAAGCTTGTAGTGCCTTTGCAGGATCTTCTTTTTCCGAATCAATATAATGATGCGCTCCAAGTTGACGTACAAGATTTTCTTTATCACTTCCTCGAGAGATAGCCACTGTGCGATATCCTGCCTTGTTTGCGTATTGAACCGCAAGGTGCCCCAGCCCGCCGATACCCTGAATAGCTACCAGATCACCAGGCCGAGCTTTACTGTTTCTGATGGCACTGAAGGTCGTTTCACCAGCACACATCAGTGGAGCAGCTTCCAACACCGAAATTTCATGCGGAATACTGGACAAACTATCCTGGTAAGCAACCATATATTCAGCATAACCACCGTCAATCGTTAATCCCGTTACATGGCTATGTCCCCCATGCCATCCAATACCGACACGTTCACCAATCTTCCACTTCGTTGCACCCGCTCCAAGCTCTTCAACGATTCCAATCACTTCATGTCCAGGTATACGGGGATATTCCGAGGCCAAACCTCCAATAGCCATCGAGTCTCCATTGCATACCCCGCAAGCTTCAACACGGAGCAGTACTTGTCCTTCTGCAGGCTGCGGAACCGGAACCTCAACTAATTTCATTTTTTCACCTTTGGCAGGCACTTGTATAGCTCTCATCATCTTCACTAATAGGACCTCCTATAGTTTTTTTAAGGTTTGGAACTTCCTTAGTATAGAATAAATAAAACAATTATTCAATTACTTAATTGAATAATATATTAACTAGTTTTTTGGGCAATAATCTTCAAGACTGCAAGTTCAGCTGACTGGAGTGCGCCTTCTAGATGACCGCCATGCTCTGGACTTGCTTCTGTTCCAGCGAACACCATTTTGTTTTCCCATATACCAACTACAGGCGGTTCTCCATAAACCGGGAAATCTTGTAGTGGAATACTGTCTTCGGATACTGCCGTTTCAGAATCCTCAGACCAATCTTTATAAAGAACAGTCCTTGCATTTTTGGCCGAAGGGCCGAAAAGCCTAACCAACTGTTCCATGACCTGTTCTAAAACCAGCTTTTCCCCTAGCATATGGCGGTCTTTCGCGGACATCCCAAAGAAACCAAATAATGCACCCGAGCCTGTGTTAGGCGAAGTATCATGAATTTCTTGCAAAGGTCCTAACCAACTCGATGCAAAACCCGAAAGGCCGTCTTTTCTCCAAAAAGGATAATCATAGACAGCTATTGCTTTGGCTTGTCCTGCCATCCAGGTCGGTTTGTTGATAAGGTTTGCGTTCAGTTCAGGAGGAAGTTCAGGAACAAAATGAATATGCCGTGCAATAAGCCGAGGCGGTAATGCCAGAATAACAGTACTAGCAGTAAATTGTTTGGTATGCCCATCTGCAAGTTCTGCATGAATCGTGATGAAGTCTGGATCATTCAATTCAATTGCCGTGACACGTGTTTCTAATTCAAAGATCTCTGGTGGAAGCTTGCTAGCCAACGCGTCAATTAAAGATTGCACCCCTCCTGCAAACCGCAATGATCTTTCCATGGAGTGAACCGGGAGGATATGGCGCTCAGGTGCTTGGTTTTTATAACGCTCAAATAACATGGCCCCTTCGGTGTGCTGTTCGAAAGTTTCCAGGTGCAGTTCTTGAACGAGACGGGTGATTGTACGCTCATATCGCGGCCAGAACCAGGTGGGTCCAAGATCAAATTTCCCCAATTCAGGATAATCGGGACTCAGGGAACTCAAAGCCCTGCCTCCAATCCTGTTTCGAGCCTCCAAAATCCTACATTCAATACCTTGCTCCTTAAGTAAAGTGGCTGCCCGCAGGCCGCTTAAACCTGCACCAATAATTATCACCGGGTTCTTCATTCTTTTTATCCATCCTTTTGAATATTTTAATATTCATGTTGACATGCTTTAGAAGTCATATCACATTGTGCAGTTGTTGTAACTTTCTTTCTAATTGTTCAAACTGAACAAACCTTCCTTCACGAAGATATTCTTTCTGGTCAAGAAACATAATGATCGTAGGAACTGTAAAAATCAAAAATTTACCTGCAACCTCCCCTACCCGACGGGCATCTACGTGCGCAAGCTTTATTTCGGGAAAGTTACTGAGCAATTCTTTGAGTTTGGGATAAATCGCATGACATACATTACAATCCTCTTGGGATACATACAACATGCTGAATCGGTTATTTTGAATAAAAGTATCGATTTCTCCCACGGAAGTAATTTCTTGGACATTCATTGTTAATCACCCGTCTTTCTGGAAATACAATAGTCTTTTCCGAATGACTTTTATGAACCCGATCCATTAATTGAGAAACTGGAGCTACTACTAAGTACAGATCCCGGAATCCCTTTTTTTGTAAAATGCGGGTCGCCTTTTTCCCTTTCAGATATTGGCCGGTCAATATGACTACGCTGTCCTTTGGAGACAAATCCTTTTCCCAAACAAAGGGCAATCGACCCAGGGATATATTAATGGATTCCGGTACATGCCCTTTATCAAAGTCGGATACATCTCTAATGTCAAGTAATTTGATAGGATCAGGCACCTGGATTTCGCTTGATTTCAAAGATAAGATGGTCACTCCACAAAGGAAGCGGAAATGTTGAATAAGCCTGTAAATTATAAGAAAAACTAATAGCATAGTAATAATCATTTGTCATCCCACCCTGAAACACGACTTAAGCATTTAGGAATTAAGAATTCCATCCTGTATTTACTCCATGCTTTAGGTTCCCTACTCTTCATCGCAAGCATTCCACTCCCTGGTTCCTTCTTCTACACGATAAGCTTTAAAGCCCTGTTTTTGTATATAATCAACAGCTTGGGATGTAATAGAGCAGTATGGGCCACGACAGTATGCTGCAAGCTCTACATCAGCTTTATTTATTGTTTTCAGGTATTCTTCCAAATGTTCAAAGGGTACAGAGATGGCACCTGGAATATGAGATGATTCATACTCCTCAGCGGGTCTAATATCTAAGAGAATTACTTTTCCCTGCTTCATTTTGGCCAATAAGTCGTGTTTTGAAATACTATGAACACCTTCATATTGTCTTTCCAGCTCATCTTTAATCTGTTTTATGTCAGCGAGTCTATCCTCGCACAAATTCCACAATGAAGTTAAGAAATGTGTAACCGATGGATCACTAATGCTATATATGACGTACGTTCCTTTCTTGTAGCACTTAACCAACTTCGCATCCAGTAAAATCTGTAGATGGCGGGAAACATTCGCAACACTCATGCCAGTCTGTGTAGCCAAACCTTCAACCGATTTTGGTCCATTCGATAAAAGGTCCATGATTTCTAGTCTTTTGTCACTGGATAAGCATTTTCCAATTCGAGCAAATTGCTGATATAAACGTTCTTTAATATCTGATTCTGGACATCTTTTATCCATATTGTCCCCCCCTTTTTTGTTGCAGATTATTATGTCCAATTAAAAAACAGCAATCCAAAACTTTATTCACGTTATCATTATTTGCAGAAAAACGACGGGTCTGATACATCAAAACCGCCGTTTTCTTCTTAATTAATTACTTCACTAACCCTAAGATTTTTTCTCTAAGAGCTTGCTTTGGAGTGATCCCCACCATTGTCTCAGACAATTTCCCATCTTTAAATAATAGCAGTGTAGGAATGCTTCTAACTCCATACTGTGAAGCCAATTCGGTTTCTTCATCAACGTTAACTTTGCCAAGAGTCGCCTGTCCCGCTAACTCGTCAGCCAGCTCATTTACGATGGGAAGTTGCACTTGACAAGGTCCGCACCATGGTGCCCAAAAATCGACTAACGTTACACCGGTGTTAATATTAGATTCAAAAGTTTTTTTTGTTAAAGTTACTGCTCCCATGAACAGAACCCTCCTCATTTGTATTATCAATTATTCAATCGATTAATTGAATTATAGCGCTGAAATACAATCCCGTCAACCCCGTAAGTCCATGTTCGTGTCAGAGGAATTTTATCGTATATAAAATTCAATTTAAAATTTCCATGATACTCTTAGGAAACGTTTCTTCTGCCTTTGCTCTTTTCTCATAAAGATTGTACCAAGCCTCCGCTACCAGATCCGGGTCAAAGCCAGTACCCTTCTTAATCAAAGGACTTATGGATAAATGTCCGACATATACCCCGAGAGGAAGCAAACGTTCGTGTAAATTAAGGATATAGTTTCGGAGTCCTGACATGGCTATACCTGTATTGCCGAACAGGTGGCTTGGGCTCATGGCTGAAAGATCGCTTGTGAAAAGAAGCGCCCCTTCGCCTCGTACTGTCATTTCCGGAATAACTTGTCTTGCAGAGTTGATGGCTCCAATGACAACATTGTTAAAAATTTGAAGAACGCTATCGTCTGTCGTATCCAGAACAGGTGTTACAGAAACACTTCCATTATACGGGCTATACTCCATGACATCTATTGAACCGAACGCATCTTTAATATGTTGAAATGCCCTTGTTAGCTGTATTTTGTTTGTAATATCGGCAGCAAACCCCTGAGCTTCTATCCCCATTTTGTTGAGCTGATCAGCATATTGATCCAGCTTCTCCTGTGTCCTTGAAACCATAGCAATACGGAACCCTTGCCTTCCAAAAGTCTTGGCCAATGAGAAACCAAGACCCGGTCCAGCACCAATGATAGCAATTGTTTTCATTTGTTCATTCTCCTCTACCTAATGATCCGACCAGAAATAAAGAGCACCTGAAGAAGCGCTCTTTATTTCGATTCAATCAGAGATGCTCCTATTCTATGGAGTATTATTCAATCACAAATTCACTATTGAGTTGGATGGCATTAGCAATATTCCAGCGGTTCGGGGATGTGCGTATGACCGTCTCATGAATTCGGTTCCATTGCTCTTGCGTCCCGTCCCCCGATACAACTACTTTATACTGCAGTTCTTCATATCCAGGTTTAATGTTCTCGTCTAGGCCAAGAAATCCGCGAAGATCCAATTGGCCTTTGGTAAGAATTTTCAAAGATTTCAGATGGACATTCTCTAATGAAGCTGCCGCAACATAACCAACAATCATACAAGCGTTAAGTGCTGCCATTAGATACTCCTGTGGGTTAGCAGCTAGATCCGCACCCAATAATTCGGCTGGTTCATCGATTAATATCTGAAAATCCCGTTCAAGCTTTTGCTCACCAAGCATCATTTCTTTAATGGACGAGGCTGACTTGGTTCCCCCAGTCCACTCTGTTGTCACTTGAAATTGCGCTATTCCATCCTTTGAGTTCTGCGCTACCGCTCCTGCAAACTGCTTCAGAGCATCTACGTCGAGTCCGTTAATAAGCCCGCGATTATTATTCATTTGATATCTCCTCATCTTTCTTCTAATAAAATTATCTCAAACGAGCTGTAACCCCACCATCTAATGGCATAACTACACCAGTAATCCATGCAGCAGAGTCACTGGCGAGAAACAGAATAGCTTCCGCAACGTCCAATGGAGTCCCATTTCGTCCAATGGGATGGAATGCGTTAAAGCTTGGAAGTACTTTGGCCACTTCTTCTTCACTCATAAAGGTGTTATAGATAGGCGTTTCAACAACAGCAGGTGCTACAGCATTCACTCTAATATTATCTCCGGCAAACTCAATCGCCAAGTTTCGAGTCAGGGCATGCCTACCTGCCATCGCTGCTGAGTATGCCGATGACGGTGTTGATTCTACTGCTTGGGTTGCCCACATTGAACCTGTATTAACAATTGCGCCTCCCCCTCTTTTTTTCATTTCGGGAATGACAGACTGGGAAGGATAAAACGTTCCTTTTACAATCGTATCCAGATAAGATTGCAAATCTTCTGGCGAATGATCCAGGAAAGGTGTTGGGTTAAACTTACCAGTATTGTTCACCAGCACATCTATGCCACCAAAAGCATCCGTAGCCACTTGAACCAGTCTCTTGGATGTCTCCAGTCGACTAATATCTCCCGCAACTGCCAATACCTTTTTGCCAGTAGGATCAATTTCCAGAGCAGTTTTTCTCAGAACGTCTTCACGACGGCCGTTAATGATAACATTCGCACCTTCTTCAAAAAATCTTTGCGCAGCAGCCCTTCCTATTCCTGTTCCTCCACCGGTAACAATAACTGTTTTATTTTCAAATTTCATTTGGTTCATCTCCTTTTTATTAATTACATTGTACGTATTTACCTACTGATAGGTAGATTAATCCGAAAAATTGAATATCACACTATCACATTTTATGAGCCGCATAAAATTCTGATTTCAGACTCTGCGGACATTTCTGTGGAAGTTTTCGATTACCTCCTTTTATAACAAGTGTAATAAATAGTACCACAAATCGAGTTTCGTTATTAATCAATTGATAAATTGAATATAATGTAGTTCTTAGATTCCGTCAAGCTTTATTTATTCGTGGCTTGTGATGTCTCGTGCTAGACGCATGACTGATCTTTTGATCTGTACTTATATTGTTGTTATATGCTAGATCGGCAATGACAATGACTAATGGAATGCCGTGCTATCCCAAATACTCGGCCAGGTTAAACCAGTAGTGTCCGGCGGCTCCATGCCGAAGAGGACGTCGCTCTTGGCATGCTCTTGCTGGAGCTCCACCATCCACTGAACCAGTTGCTCCAGGCCAGCTCGCGTATTTGAGAATACACAATCCATTCCAAGTTCAATCCCCCGATAGTCGATGGCGGTGCTTTTTGGTTTCAAACCGCTAATTAATACACTACAGGAATGGCTACCTTATAGATTAATTTGCGAACAAGAGGATTCTATTGTAATGGAATTTTTTAAACCCACCACCCTAATTCACACTCCGGAGAGCATCTGCAATACTAACTTTATTCAGCCTGTACATTGGCCCAATCGTTGCAAGGATCGTTGTGATCATTGATCCCGCGAAAGCGATGCCGATACTGTACCACGGGAATACCCAATCTGCATCTAAAGCACCCGTGAAGAGAAGATGTATTCCGTAATCCAGCACTGTCCCCAGGATAATTCCAATTACAGCGGAAAACAATCCATAAAATACGCCTTCTAAAATAATCATTTTCCTCACTTCCTTCCGGGTCATGCCGATGGCCTTGAGGGTTGCAAATTCATTCGTACGAAGAATTAGATTCGTACTTACTGTATTGATAATGTTCAAAAAAGCAATTAGAACAATGACACCGATAAAACCGTAAAAGAAGATACTAAAAGTCTTTGCGTCATTTTTAGCTTGGGCAAGCTCTTCCACTTTATCAGTGTAATTAAATCCGGCGTCTTTCTCAGGTAATGATTTCAAATAGTCTGTTATCATATGGTTCGATATCTCGGGATTAGCAAGGATAAATATTCTAGAATAAATATCGCTACCCATAATATTAGAGTATACTTTCGGCGTCGTAATGAATGAAACAACATGACTACTGTTATATTCTTTCGACAACAAATCCTGATCGACAATTCCGACCACTGTCACGGTTTGGTATCCTTTTTGACCTCTGTCAAATGTTCGAATTTTGATGTGATCTCCGACTTTAAAACGAGTTTGATCGAGAATCAGCTGTTTGCCTTTTTCCGTGGTCATGCTTATTTTTTGTTGAACGATAACGCCGTTCTCTTGATTCATTTTCTCTTTGTCGATCTTACCAGTGATGAGTTTGGATTTCAGAGCATCCAAGCCATTGTCCCCGTAAGACGTGAGATAGTTATTATCGGTTCGATACCCCTCCCCTTCAGAAACGACATACCTATTTTTGTTAAATTCATAATATTTGGGATTGATCTTATCTTTAGGGATAATGGCCATCACTTGATTATTGTAAAATTTATAGGCTTGCTCTACAGCATTTAGCTTGGCAATATGCTTATACAC
>NZ_LVWH01000029.1:0-10182 GCF_001909045.1 Paenibacillus sp. P3E
GTTATATATTTAATGTTATTAATCTTTTATATGATTTAATGCCATTAATTATTTTCTGGCTTCTCTTAACATCGGCATATCATTAGTATGTTCCCATCCGGGTCCTTGAAATTGAACCAGTGATCATGCTCGATGTCAGTCAGCAGCTCTGCTCCGGATTCCTTGACAAAATCATAGGCCGCATCAATATCCTCAGTGTTCAGGTGGAAGGAAGGAACCTTCAGTACGGCTTCGGTTGTGAAAATTCTGCTGTCCAGCACAATACCGGGTCCTTGCATTGGAACCACGTACAAATGATTGAACAGCACTTCGCCGTCAAGGGGAAGCCCCAGTAAATTGCAATACCAGTTTTTTGACCGTTCAATATCACTTACCGGAATAAAAACAGCGCCAATCTGATTCAGAATCGGACTTGTCACAGCCAGTATGCCTCCTCTATAAAACTTCTAATATATTTGGACCTCTTAACCATTTCGATAAAATATGCCAATTCCCTCCCCCTTTAGAGGATGGATATGAAGATATGGTATAATCTTGTCAAATTATCTTCAGACGTCAGGAGAACATCTATTGACCATCGTACCTTTTAGACATCAAACGCTGACACCACCCAAAATATTATCCCTGGGATTCATACTGCTGATCGCAGCCGGAACGATCCTTCTGAGCCTCCCGGCGGCTTCCACCGGAGTGAGAATTTCTATAATTGATGCTTTGTTCATGGCGACCTCAGCAACCTGTGTAACGGGCCTTGCCGTCCTTTCGGCTTCAGCCGTTGTAATTCTGGGCGGAGCCATTGTCTTTTTTGGGCTGGAGTTGAACAACGCCCTAAGGCCGCTGCATCCCGGGGGCAAAATGATGGCCTCTTTCCTTCAGGCGATTACCCCGCGCTCTGGCGGTGTTACAACCATCGAGATTCCGCTTCTGCGGGAATCCACCCAGTTCCTAATGGTCCTTCTCATGTTCATCGGTGCGGCTCCAGGCTCCACCGGCGGGGGGATCAAGATCACTACCTTCGCTATCCTCGTCAGTACAGTTTATGCCAAGATCCGGGATAAGGAAGGTATTGTCATTTTCCGCCACCGCCTCTCCAAAGAAAATGTATATCGGGCAATTACTCTGTCCCTACTCTCGCTCATGCTCGTTGTTGCCGCCACGATGCTGTTGTCGGTCACCGAAAGCGCTGATTTCTTGACTGTGCTCTTCGAGGCTGTCTCCGCATTTGGCACCTCTGGCATCACCATGGGGCTTACACCTGAGCTTACAACGATAGGCAAGCTACTGGTGATTGTTCTGATGTTCGCCGGCCGGACAGGCCCGTTGACGCTGGCTTACGCCCTCAAGCCTAAGAACAGCAAAGAGCTCTACCGCTATCCCGAAGGCAATATCACGATTGGCTGATACGAGCAGAAACCGCTTCATCCAGCTTCTTATTCACAACAAAAATGCGACCCTTTAACGACATCACTCATGCCATTAAGGGTCGCATTTACTTTTTCACTCTTCCTCAGCTTCTTCCGGAATCTCCTGGGTATCCAGTGCAGCATCCAGCAGCAGATTGTAGACATCGTCATCATTTTCAAGCAGCGCATCGGTTTCCAGGAACTGCTCCTCACTTCCCGGCTCACCGGCAAAGCTCAGACTGTAATCCCATTCCGTGCCGCGTTTGCTGAAAAATGTGATCTCATAAGGGGAACTGTGATTTTCAAGTGTAAAGACCGTTCTCCCTACGAAGCTTCGATCCTCTTCGCGTTTCATTTCTGCTTTTAGTATTTCCACGTTCATGTTCGTTTCTTCCCTTCATCATGTCCTAACTTCTCCTTAGTATATCATGAGATGAGAGCATTTCCCTACCTAATGTAAGCCAATTGACTTTTTTCATCCGGCGGTTAATAATTTAATACTAAAGACTAAATCAATCGAAATTGGAGGGAATTGCAATGACCCCACTGGAAACTCAGCTCAGTAAATATGCGGATTTGGCGGTTCAAATTGGAGTTAATGTTCAGCCCGGACAAATCCTCGTCGTGAGTGCGCCAATCTCGGCCGCAGAATTCGTTCGTATGATTACGGCCAAGGCATATGCCATCGGCGCAAGCCAGGTAAAAGTCAACTGGAGTGACGAGTTCATCACCCGCCAGCAATTCGAGCATGCCGCACCGGAAGTGTTCACGAAGGCACCTACATGGTTCGCCGGAGAAATGACCGAGTTCGCTGAGAATGGAGCAGCTTTTCTTCATGTCATCGCAGAGGACCCCGACGCTCTCAAAGGCATTGATCCGGAGCGGATTGCGAACTTCCAGAAAACCCGCGGAGCGGCACTGACCAAATACCGTGAAATGCAAATGTCCGACAAAGTCAGCTGGAGCATTGTTGCCATCCCGTCGCAGCCATGGGCAGATAAAGTATTCCCTGACGTTCCGGCAGAACAACGCATCAGCAAGCTTTGGGATGCAATTTTCCACACTGTGCGCCTGGACCGTGAAGATCCGGTAGCGGCCTGGCAGGAGCATTTGGATACACTTGAACAAAAGGCCAATGTCCTGAACGCCAAAAAATACAAAAGTCTTCATTACATAGCACCTGGCACAGACCTTAGCATCGAGCTGCCTGAAGGCCATCTGTGGGCTCAAGGAGACAGCATCAATGCCAAAGGTCATTCTTTTGTCGCCAATATGCCAACCGAAGAAGTATTCACAGCCCCACTCAAAACCGGCGTCAACGGAACTGTAAGAAGCACGAAACCGCTTAGCTACGGCGGGAACATCATCGATGACTTCTCTATTACCTTTGAGCAAGGCCGGATCGTTAATGTAAAAGCTGAAAAAGGCCAGGAAGCACTGGAATATCTTATTGGACTGGATGAAGGGGCGAAATATCTCGGCGAAGTTGCACTGGTCCCTCATAAATCTCCAATATCCGAATCCAACATCCTGTATTTCAATACTTTGTTCGATGAGAATGCCTCTAACCATCTGGCCATCGGCACGGCTTATGCCTTCTGTCTTGAAGGCGGTAAGGATATGAACCAGGAAGAATTGATTGAAAGAGGCTTGAATACAAGTGTTACCCATGTCGATTTTATGATCGGTTCTCCTGAGATGGACATTTACGGCATTACTGCTGATGGCACCAAGGAGCCGGTATTCCTGAAGGGAAACTGGGCGTTCTAACTGAAACGGAACAGAGAGATTGAGGGGAGCGGGAATTATGCTGAGTTTCAAGCAAAAGCTGGAGAACTACGCACTGCTGGCAGTAAAAATCGGAATTAACATTCAACCGGGGCAGACCCTTGTGGTCAACGCTGACATTGCTTCTGCTGAACTGGTGCGCCTGGTTGTGCGTCAAGCCTATGAAGCCGGGGCAAAGCTGGTCAAAGTGAATTATACGGATGAGCTTGTCACCCGGACAAGGTATGAGCTAGCCCCTTCCGAAAGCTTCCTCGAACCGCCAAAATGGCAGGCAGATGAGCTGGAAGATCTGGCACGCGGCGGAGCGGCTTTCCTGTCGATCGTTTCAACAAATCCGGATTTGCTGAACGGGATAGATCCCGTTCGAATCGCCGACAATCAGCGCACCGCAGGTCAAGCCATGGTCCCTTACCGTGAACTGCTGATGGGTAACCATGTCAGCTGGAGCCTGGTGGCTTACCCTTCTCCTGTCTGGGCAGCCAAAGTATTCCCGGACGCTCCGCCAGAGCAGCAGGTAGAACTGTTGTGGGATGCTATCTTCAAAGCAGTCAGAGCAGACCAGGAGAATCCGGTTGAAGCCTGGAGCCTCCACCTGGGGGGCCTGAAGCAGCGCTGTGATATTCTAAATGCGAAGAGATACCGCAAGCTGCACTACACCGCCCCGGGCACGGATCTGACTCTTGAACTGCCTGAAGGCCATATCTGGTGCCAAGCCGGAGCTGTGAACGGTCGCGGAGTTCCTTTTCTCGCTAACATTCCAACAGAAGAGGTATTTACAGCTACGCTTAAGACAGGGGCGAACGGCAAGGTCAGCAGCACCAAACCGCTGAGCTACAGCGGCAAGATTATTGACCGGTTCACCCTCACACTTGAAAACGGGAAAGTTACAGACTTCACAGCCGAGGAAGGTCAGGAAGCGCTGGCGTCTTTGTTGGCGATGGATGAAGGCTCGGCTTATTTTGGCGAAGTTGCCCTGGTGCCCTACCACTCTCCTATCTCGGAAAGCGGTATTCTGTATTACACTACGCTCTACGATGAAAATGCTTCCTGTCATCTGGCTATAGGTGCAGCTTATGCCTTCACCCTGGAGCAAGGGACGACAATGAGCAAAGAAGAACTGACAGAGCACGGGATGAACCAGAGCCTGACACATGTAGATTTCATGATGGGATCTGCAGAGATGAATATCGATGGAATCACGGATGAAGGTATTGCTGAACCTATCTTCCGCAACGGAAATTGGGCTTAATTCAAACTTCTCGATAGCTTGACATTTCCATTACAACACAAAACACCCTGGAGTTTCTCTTATAAAAGAGGGCTTCAGGGTGTTTTTTTGCCTAACCAGCTAGTTTTAATCCTATAAATAGTCCAATTTTGAAGTTTTGTTCAAAATATATTCACAATATTGTTGAATTTATTTCACAATTATGTCACAATACAGTTAAGGATTCTATTTCCAAGGAGGTTGTCCCGATGAAAGAATCATTGTCCCATGACATGGAAACGGCTGAAGTTGACCGCACCGAAGTCAAAGCTCCAGTCGACCCGAGCATCGTTGCTTCCAATGCCATCAAGTACACGGCTTATGTCATGCTGTTTTTTGGGTTCCTATATTTTCTGATTGCTTACCTGGCCCCCATGCTGTAAGAAGCTGATTAATTATATATGCTCCATAGAAAACGCTTACGGCTGATACCTTCCTTTAGGGGAAAGAATCAGCCGTTTCTATTTCTATTTCTATTTCTATTACCAGGACAATACTTTCCCGAGCCATTTAACAGCACCGGGATGCCATTCCTGTTCCATACGCGATCGCAGCCACGTCACTGCTTCTTCCCTAGTACCTTTAAATGCCGGTATCTTATAATCCGCCATCCAGTGGCTTACCGTTTCAAATGAAGTGCTGTTCCACCCATTTTTCTCTCCAGCCGCATTATGTCGCTCCTTAACTCCTGAAATGACAATATCCAATGTGCCTTGCAGTTCCGTAACGGCATTGTCAAATGCAGTTTTCTTCTCCTTTGCCTTCATATCCGCCAGCGTACGGAGTTCACGTGTCTCAATCCCCTGATTATCGCGAATGATCTGTAGCAAGGTTAATGCTTCCCTGCTGCACAGTCCGCTATCGTAGCGTTCCTCCAAGGAAAGCTGGCTACCCGCAGCCGCCGTGTAAGCCGGGAACCATTCACTGGAGACCAGGACTGCCTTTTTCCGAATGAACTTTCCATATGCAGCCACACCCTCGCCGGGGAAACGGGCACGCCAGGACCATGGATCCAGCTCCGTATCCGAATGCCAATTCTCAGCTAGGGTCAATCCGGTCACGGAAGGATGCTCCGGGAGGAGTGAGGCCAGCGGCAGGATGCCCAGCTTGCCAATAACCTCTTTCATTTCCTCATAAGTCGTGACTATTCCTTGCTCTTCCACTCTGCCCACGAATGTTTCCTCCTTAAATTCAACTCGTTACCCTTGTCCTGATCTACTCTCTTAAGCTCATGCTTCGGATACCAGCAATGAATGTGCTAATCAGCCGGTTTAAGCTGACGTTGGTATCCAGAGGCATGCCAAATCCTCCCTTGTTCTCCAAGGCAGCGAATCCGTGCAGCAAGCTCCGCCAGCCCCGGACCGCATGCAATTCTCCCTCAGCGCCAAGCTCATAGCCGGACAGCACTTCAATAATTAATGACAGTACCTGTTCGCTCGCTTTCTTCAGCTCCGGATTTCCTTCCTCTGGCGCCCGCAGCGTGGTCTCATACAGTCCGGGATGCTGCCTCGCAAAGCCAATATAAGCTTGTCCCATGGCGTGTACAGCTGCATCCCCCTTCAGTCCAACCGAAGCAGCAGACATTGCGGCATACAGCAATTCAAGGCCGTGTACAGCAAGCAATGAACGCAGACCCTGAAGTCCGTTAATGTGATTATACAACGACGGTGAACGTACGCCCAGCTTGGCTGCGAGCGCAGCCAAGGTCACTTCTTCTATTCCTTGCTCATCGGCAATTTCCGCAGCTGCCAGCACTAATGTATGTGTGTCCAATCCAGCTCTGGGTGACATTTCAGTTCCCTCCTTTCTTCTGCATTTCTTCGGCTTGTTTAATCGCGAACTTCATTTGTTCGATCGGTGCCTTAAGCAGATTTCCGTGTCCTACTGCTAGAAGCTTCGGTGAAAGTCTAAGTAGTTTCATCGCGCTTTCCAGTGCTTTGGCTTTATTCCAAGTAGCCATTGCAGGGAAAGGAAACAACGGTACAACCGTTCCTGATACAGCTGTTCTACGAAAGGTCTGAAAAGCATCGCCAACCACAAGAGCGCCGGTACGCTGATCCAGGTAAGACATCGAACCCGGTGTATGGCCCGGTGTCGAAATAGCTGTTAACGAGCCTATAGCATCGCCCTCCCGCAACAGGATATCCGGCACGGTGGTGATTTTAGCCGGAACACTGCCTTTTATTGGCGTCTGCAGTTCGTCAGCCCTCAAAGATCGGTCGCCCCTAAGCAAGGCCGAATCTCTTTCAGAAATATACACTAGCGCTGCCGGAAGCCGCTTCTTCAGTTCATCCAACGCTCCAACATGATCACCATGGGCATGTGTCAGTATGATGCGATTAACCGGTTTATTCAGCTTAGTAGCCGTGTCCATAATGCCCTGCACACTGAACGGCATCGCAGCATCAATTAACGTCAGTCCATCCTCTTCTTCTATAAGATAACAATTCACAGGAAAGAATCTGGGCATCCAGGTTAACTGCAGCAAATGGCCTTCTTGAGTTAATCTCATAAGAACCCCTCCAAAACTAATGTTATTAGTTATAATATAAACTAATGTCATTAGTTTATCAAGTGTTTATGCTCAAACATGGAGGATAACTTTTTCTTCTATATTAGGAATATAAAGTCTACTTTTTCAAAACCATATGTGGTATCATTCACTTTATATAATACAAGTGTATTAAATAAAGGAGGCGTGCTGCCATTATGAACCGATTCAAATCTGGGAAAAGTACAGCAAAAAGCTCAGGAAAAAGGCTGCTGCTGTTTGTTTTATCTGCAATAATCCTCCTGATAGGTTCAGGATTTTTGTACGAATCCATAGCTTCGAATATGGCTAAAAAGCAATATCCGCCACCAGGAAAACTGGTAGAAGCCGGTGGCTTCAAACTGCACCTAAACAAACAAGGTTCCGGGGGTCCTACTATTATTCTCGAAGCGGGAAGCGGCGAGACCAGCTTATCGTGGAGGAATATCCCTGAAGAGCTGGCTAAGATCGCAACTGTGGTCAGTTATGACCGGGCTGGTTATGCATGGAGCGAGTCATCCCCCAATGAGCGAACCGGAGCTAATATCGTCCGAGAGCTGCATGACGCGCTTATGAACGAAGGTTTACCCGGCCCTTATCTGGTTGTTGGCCATTCCCTTGGCGGAATGTACGCTCGTCTCTTCACTGAGACCTACAGGGATGATGTCGTGGGTCTCGTACTGGTGGATGCCAGACCGGAGAATGATGAACGGGAGACAGCATCTATTCTAAAAGCAGAGAACTTCGCCGGGAATCCATCAGCTGCCGTGCTCACCATATTGAAGCGTTCTGGAATTATGCGGTTGTTCCAGAACAGCCTTTTGGCAGGTATGGTTGCGAAGGAAGATCGGGGTGAATTCATTAATGTCATATCTACACCAAGCTATTTTGCCGCCAAAGAGCAAGAAGGCGCCTTGGCAAGTTCAACCGAGGATGCTATCCGCGGGCAAACCTTCGGCGCTCTTCCGGTGCGTATCATTGCCCGGGGGCTTCCGCAGGACTATGCTTCATTCGGATTTTCCGAAGCAGGCGGTAAGCAGCTCGAAGCGATCTGGCAAGCCGGACAGCGCAGCATGCTGAACCTCTCCACAGACAGTGAACTCACCATTGCTAAACAAAGCGGCCATATGATTATTCATGATCAGCCGGAGCTAGTCATCGAGACGATACGCAGCTTGCTCTCTTTGTCTTTATAGCATAGTGCCAAAATAAAATTCCAGCTTCTCCCGCGAGATCCTGTCCTCACCCCGCCAGTTGGCAACAGAGATAAAATCACTATCTCCGCCACACCCCAGCCGGGGCTCTTCCTGCGGCACCAATATTCCCGCAAAACCCCAAATCTCCATAAGCACATCGCGTTCCTGCTTACTTGAGGGGAACAGGTCTTTCCAGCGCTTTTCCAGTTTACGTGCCGTATCACCAGGATCACACTCTTCCACTGCTTCTATCAGGCGTCTGAGGATTTCCGAATCTGCTCTGCTAATGCTGAGTTCTTCTTCTCTACTTAGGAGTTCAAGATCCAGCCAGCAATACAAAAGCTGGTTAAGACGGACCCCGCCCCATTTAACCCTTTCAAAGTTAAGCACATTCAGGTCTGCATTTATATAGTTCTTGTCGGACATGATTTTACCCGCGTTACAATCTCCACAGCAACTATAACTGGCTCTCTCCAACGGGTGCTGTTCATAGGTATGAAGTGCCAAGCCGGAAGTCAGTGCCCAGCTGGACAAAGCACTCCGTAAATGAACTTTCCGCGAAGACAGGCTATGTACAAAAGCTGTCGCTACCCGTTCTTTGGTGACGGCGCTATCATGAAGCTCCCGAATCCGGCGCTCACATTCGTCATGTGTAATCGTAACCGGATCAAACATCAGTCCATGGCTTTTGGCATATTCAAAATCTTCACCAGTGTATACAGCTGGAGCACTCTTCCAGCCAGCCGAAGACCAAAAGGTTGTCTGTAGAACTTTCTTGGCTCTTTTGTCCATATTCATGCATCCCTCCATCTGATTTATACGATTCAAGAAAGCATTATGCATTGGATTCAGTCCAGGGGTTTATCAGCATTTTGGGTTGATCTACTCATCATCGGTCTCTGTATCCAGTTGATGCCAAAGAAAAATATCATACCCCAGCCAATGCGCTTGCCACATTTTTGAACAAATCTGTCGTTCCGCTTTCCAGCAGATCATAGCTGATCATCAGGACCGTCCAGACGGTTGCCCCTATGGCACCGCTCAGCAGATTTGCTTTCTTGAACTTCTGCTTCTCTCCGGCTCTGCCCGAAAGTAGGTAGAGACCACTACGAATCCCCTTAACCGTAATATAGAGGCAGGCTGCCATCAGAATAAGAAATACATCCAACCAGTACTTTATATCCCACTGCAGAATAAATACCTTTACCATTATGCTGATCAACAGCCCCACAAGCACAATCAGAAAGCCGTGTGAATTCAGCTTTTGATTCTCGGCTGTAAGGCGTTCATCTTTGTAACCACTATTCTTCATGCTTCTTCCTCCCAGAAAATATCATTTAAGGTTCGCCCCAATACCTTGCAGATGGCAATACATAGCCGGATGGACGGATTATATTTGCCGGCCTCAATCAGCCCGATTGTCTGTCTCGTGACCCCTACCGCTTCCGCAAGCTGCTCCTGGGACAGATCCTTCTGAATCCGCGCCAGCTTCAGCTTCATATTCTTCTGCTCGCCCACCTGTCCCCCTCCTGAATCATTATAGAATGGTAATATTGTAATCTATAAACGTCATCATGTACATTATATATTGCATCATGCATGTTATTATACAAAAAGGCATCCCGCAGGATGCCCGAAAAGAAGCACTGGAATGATGACGATGCTATAGGCACGAAAGTATAATCCTAGCGTTTCCAGATATCTTTACATGGATTGGTCTTCCATATCGTGCCGATTCCCCACTCCCACGCTGCAGCTGGAAATTCTGCATCAATATGGAGACAGGAACCAGAACCGCTATGTTTTGTGTGTTCTGTGGGTCCTTGTAAGTATCAATGGGCTGTTGGAAAATGTACATTGTTTCGAGGGAACTAATCGCCAAGATGGTAGCTCTGGTCGCTGTTGTCGCTCTTGGCGTACCCTGTGGATAGGCTCCCTTTAGATTGAACGTATCCGGGTAAAAGTCATTGTATATATTGACCTTAATATAATTAATGT
>NZ_LVWH01000030.1:0-9654 GCF_001909045.1 Paenibacillus sp. P3E
GTTACATATTTATAAAAATAAAGATTTTTTTGTAAGTGATTTGCTCCGTTATTCATACTATGTTCAAAATTTCACAAAATTGGACCGTATCAATTGTTAAAATGATTGAATTTTATAAACGCGGCGGTATGATGTAATTGTAGAAATGATTATGTTCAGGAAAAAGAAAAAAGAAATGGGAGTGGATTGAAATGGGATTGTCAACTTTACCCGTGGATTATTCATCTAAAACGTACTTATCAAAGCTCGATGCCTACTGGCGTGCAACCAACTATATATCGGTAGGACAGCTCTACTTGAAGGATAATCCGTTGTTAAGAGAACCTTTGAAGGACGCGGATGTCAAAGTTAAGCCTATCGGTCACTGGGGTACGATCCCCGGCCAGAACTTTATTTATGCGCATCTGAACCGTGTCATTACCAAATATGATTTGAATATGTTCTATGTTGAAGGTCCAGGCCATGGCGGCCAGGTTATGGTATCCAACTCCTATCTGGATGGAAGCTACACAGAGATCTACCCGGAAATTACACAGGATATTCCTGGCCTCAAAAAATTGTTCAAACAGTTCTCTTTCCCTGGCGGTGTGGCTTCACATGCGGCTCCGGAAACTCCAGGATCGATTCATGAAGGCGGAGAACTTGGTTACTCCCTGTCCCACAGCGTGGGTGCCATTCTGGATTACCCGGATCTGATCTCTGCAGTAGTTGTAGGCGATGGTGAGGCTGAAACCGGACCACTGGCTGCTTCTTGGCTCTCCAACCGGTTCATCAATCCGATTACAGATGGTGCGGTCCTGCCAATTCTACATTTGAACGGCTTCAAGATCAGCAACCCGACCATTCTGTCCCGTATGTCCAAAGAGGAGTTAACCAATTATTTTGCAGGTATGGGCTGGGAACCGTTCTTTGTAGAAGGTGAAAATCCAGATCTGATGCATCCGGAAATGGCGAAGGTTCTGGATACTATTATTGAGAAGATTGAAGCGATTCAAAAGAATGCACGTGAGAACAATGACACCACCCGTCCTGTATGGCCGATGCTTGTGTTCCGTACGCCTAAAGGCTGGACTGGTCCTAAAGAATGGGATAAAGTGCCGAACGAAGGCTCTTTCCGTGCCCACCAGGTTCCAATTCCAGTGGATCAAAAGAACATGAAGCACGCTCCGGCATTGCTTGAATGGCTGAACAGCTATAGACCTGAAGAATTGTTCGACGAGAATGGCCGTTTGAATGCGGATCTCGCTGAAATCCTGCCTACTGGCGACAGACGTATGGGGATGAACCCTGTAACTAACGCCGGCAAACTGATCAAAGACCTGCACAAGCCGAATTTCCGCAACTATGCGCTGGATAATTCCGTTCCGGGTCAAGTGATTGCACAAGATATGGCCGTATTGGGCAAATATCTGAAGGAAGTGGTTACACTCAATGAAGAGAACCGCAACTTCAGAATTTTTGGACCGGATGAAACCATGTCGAACCGCCTGGGTCCTGTATTCGAAGTGACCAAGCGCCAATGGATGGATTCCATCAAAGAACCGCAAGATGAATTCCTGGCGCCATATGGCCGTGTAATCGACTCACAATTGTCCGAGCATCAGGCAGAAGGATTCCTGGAAGGATACGTATTAACTGGACGTCACGGATTCTTCGCAAGCTATGAAGCTTTCCTGCGTGTAGTAGACTCGATGATCACCCAGCACTTCAAATGGTTGCGCAAAGCGACAGATCAAAGCTGGCGGACAGATATTCCGTCCTTGAATGTCATTGCAACCTCAACAGTGTTCCAGCAGGACCATAATGGCTACACTCACCAGGACCCAGGATTGCTCGGTCACTTGGCAGACAAGAAACCGGAATTTATCCGTGAGTATCTGCCTGCTGATGCCAACTCCTTGCTGGCTGTTTTTGACACCATCTTGAATGACCGTCAGAAGATCAACCTGATTGTGTCGTCCAAACATCCGCGTCCGCAATGGTTCTCGGCTGATGAAGCGCAGGAATTGGTGGATAAAGGACTCAAGATCATTGACTGGGCAAGCACGGACAAGGGTGGAGAGCCAGATGTGGTTATTGCTTCGTCCGGTACAGAGCCTACTATGGAGAGCTTGGCAGCTATCTCCATCCTGCATGAGAAATTGCCTGATCTGAAAATCCGCTATATCAACGTGGTGGATCTGTTGAAGCTGAGAAGCCAGAAGCTGGACCCTCGTGGTTTATCTGACGCTGAGTTTGATCAATTTTTCACAAAAGACAAACCGGTCATTTTCGCATTCCATGGCTATGAAGGTCTGATCAAAGATCTGTTCTTCGACCGTCACAACCATAACCTGCATGTACATGGCTACCGGGAGAACGGCGACATTACCACCCCATTTGATATGCGCGTACTGAATCAGATGGACCGGTTCGACCTGACGAAGGAAGCTGTACTGAGCTTGCCGGATGCTGGTAAATATCAGGCTATCGTGGACGAAATGGATGCTATGGTCAAGAAGCATAACCAATATATCCGTGAGGAAGGTATTGATCTGCCTGAAGTAGAGAACTGGGTATGGAAGGCTTTGAACTAATAGCATAAGTACTACTATAGGGGATGTCCTGAAGGTCATGAAAATGGCTAAGGGGCATCCCTTTTGCGCGCTCTATAAACAGAATGGATATGCGCTATTATTTTGCAAGCGTCATGCTGAAGAATGAACAGATGGGAAGCATTGCTGCAGCACATGGTAAAACACCTACACAGATCATATTGCGATATCCAGCTTGACGCGATTCCCATCCCCAGGGCGAGTTCAATAGAGCATCAAAAGGAGAATCTGGATACCTTCAATTTCGAGCTGTCGGAGGCGGAGATGAAATTGATCTCCGCTGTTCAGAATCAGCTTTTGAATTTCGACTTCGCATGTTCCAATAGGGGTGAGCCCTCATCAAGCTTCGGTTTGCGCTCGGCCATGCCGGTGCTGCCGCCATTCATCTCCGTGAGGTGCTTCCAGTACCGCTTGGGCATCAGCGAGGAGCGCAGGCGGTCGTTCTTGCGCTCACGGATGCCGATAGCGTTGTAGAATCCTTGCCAGAGGCGGCGGTATTCTTCCTCAGCTGCATCGGGTGCAGGCGGTACCCATTCATCGAGTGGAATAATGGCTTGCTGTCCAGGCTGGTGGATAAGGGCCGTGCGGTGGGTTTTGTCGTAGATCATGAAGCTCTCTCCGTGGAACCGGTCACAGAAATGATCCTGAATAACGGGCAGCACGAAGCCTTTGGGCTCAATGACCGCCGCCATAACCGGGCCGTATACGGAAAAACGCACAAACCCCAGATACAGGTGAGCTTCCCGCTGGAGCTGCTGAACCGCCTTCTGCAGAGCGTTCACCGTATCATCGGCAAGCATGTCCATTACCTTGCGGCCATGAGTGAAGCCCAGGTACAGAAAATTCAGCAGCAGCATCTCCTTGTCCGGTGCGCATGACCAAAATCCATGACGAACCCACTCCTCTGCCTCGGTGCAGATGCGTAGCGGGATTGACTTCAGTACCCGTTCAGCTCTGCTGATGTCCGTATCAATCCATTTCGATTCCAGCAGGAGGCCTTGTTCTTCATCGTCTGAATGTATGGTAAGCGGGGTTTCCTTCCATTGATAGCTCTCGAACACACAGCACAGCAGGCCTTCAAAGCTACCGTCGTAGGTATAGGCCAAAGCAGCTGTCTTAAACATCAGGGCCATTCGCCTCCCTTCAGCGCAGCCGAACCTGCTGTCGGGACTGCCGCTCCCGCTGCCGGCAAGGCTGCCAGATAGAAGTCGTCGAACAGAGTAAGCTGCTCGTACTGTGGCGGCTCGATCCTGCCAAGCTCCTGCCCGGACATGAGTGAGCGGAGCAGGGTATGCTCGCCCACCTTTAACCCCTCCAGCATTTTTCCCTTACAGGTTATGAAAAATTGTGCGCGTTTAAGAACCACACCAAGCTTCTTCAGGACGGCAAAGTCCAGGGTTCCGGCCCGTCGTGCCTTAACAATCCGCTGAGCACTCCTTACCCCGATCCCCGGCACCCGCAGCAGCTGCTCATATGGGGCACGGTTGATTTCAACCGGGAACTCCTCCCGGTGATTCACTGCCCAGCTGCATTTCGGATCCAGCAGCGGATTGAAGTTGGGTACCGCTTCATCCAGCAATTCATGGGCCTGAAATCCGTAGAAACGCAGCAGCCAGTCAGCCTGGTAGAGGCGGTGCTCCCGCAGCAGAGGCGGTTTGGTATCTAGAGCCGGCAGGAGTGAATGTTCCACTACCGGGGTATAGGCAGAGAAAAAAACGCGTTTCAGCCCGTATTTCCGGTACAACCCTTCGGTGAGGGTCAGAATACGGAAATCGGTATCGGGCGTAGCTCCGATAATCATCTGGGTGCTCTGTCCGGCGGGAGCAAAGCGGGGAGCATGGTTATATTTGACGAGATCCGAGCGGTTCTCGTTAATCTTTTCTTTGATCAGGGACATAGGCTTCAGAATGGAGGCCTTGCTCTTGTCGGGAGCCAGCAGGCCCAGGCTTTCTTGAGAAGGAAGCTCAATATTGACGCTCATGCGGTCGGCCAGCAGACCAAGTCTGGACAGCAGCACCTCGTCTGCGCCGGGAATGGCTTTTACATGGATATATCCTCTGAACTGGTAGGTGTTCCTTAACAGATCAAGAGCAGCAATCATTTGCTCGGTTGTATAATCGGGACTCCGCATAATGCCGGAGCTGAGAAATAAGCCTTCTATGTAATTACGGCGGTAGAACTGCATGGTCAGGTCTGCGAGCTCCTCCGGCGAGAGTGCAGCCCGGGGTGTGGCGTTCGATTTACGGTTCACACAGTACGCGCAGTCGTATACGCACCCGTTGGTCATTAGCACCTTAAGCAGTGAAATGCAGCGGCCATCTGCTGCGAAGCTGTGGCAGATGCCCATGCTGACGGCATTACCCATGCCACCGGGCTGGCCTTTACGATCGGAGCCGCTGGAGGTGCAGGCCACATCATATTTGGCCGAAGCCGTTAAAATTTCAAGTTTTTCCATCATATCCACACAGAATCCCTCCTATACAGGAAATTATATACCGAACACACGTTCCTGTCAAAATCTGACGGGCGCAGTACTTCATTGGACTGGGATTTTGACTAGCAATGTACAAAAGATTGCCTTATGTATATAATAATAGGAACATAAGTTCCTATATTGGTTGTAGAATGGAAATTAATAACTCCCTACATTATAGGTATATAGAAATACAAGGGAGGCATTAAAAGTGAGTGCAATCGAATACTATCGTCATGAGCTCTACCGGATTGCTTGGCGTATGCAGTATCGTGCCAAGAGGGATTTTAAGCGTGAAGTCCCTCTCGCATCCAGCCCGGAGCCCCGTACTCCATCATTTTCCGAACAAGCTGATAACAGGTTATTGGTGCAGCACTATTTAGATGGACTAACGTCAGAAGTGGGAAAGAAGGTCATTTGCGCAATCTATCTAGGAGATCAAACAGAAGCTGAGGTCGCCCGGCAATTGAATATATCTCAACAGGCGGTGAACAAATGGAGGAAGAAAATGATTCAGGAATTAAGTCGGAAGATGAATTCTTAGGGTTGCTTGAACGTCTTCAGAAGGATAATGATGAATCGGCTACACTGGCGTTATTGAAATTTTTTGAAAAAGATATGGTCCGGTTAACCCGTGTGTTGCGGATGCCCAAAGAAGATGCTATACAGAGTATGAAGGTTGAGCTTCTGGAATGTTTGAAAAGAAAGAATGGATAAGAATTAGTAGGGAGCAGTTGCCGTCCGGCAGTGCTCTCCGGGTGAAAATGTATGCGCATTCCTTCTTGTGCTATAATAGCAACTAATAGCTTGATTACTAGAGTGGGAGTGTTGAGGGGATGAGAGGGTATAATATTTGGCGTCCATTGATGCTGATCTTGGTTGCGCTGCTTACGAGAACATTAGTGAACAGCGTGTGCCTCATGTTCGGCATGTCGGCTAATTCAGCAAGCAGTGTCGCCATGATCGGCATGATCATTGCCGCGCTGGTGATGTATAACCGGATGATGAAGCAGCGCCGGAAATAAATATAAGATTGTGACGGACAGTAAGGAAAATAAGATAACAATAAGCGGCAGCCCAAGACAACTAAAGTTGTGGGGTTGCCGTTTTTTACTAATAGTCTATCATCTGGAACAGCTGCTCCGGGCATTCTTAGAGCAGATTGAACTTGGAAAAAATAACAAAAGGGAAAAGTGACGGAGGGGAATTTGGAACTCGGGGAGCGATAGCGGCTACCTTTTGATGTCAAGCGCTACCGTTGGAACAAAAGCAGAAAACCCAAGCATAACAGCGGCCGGAAGCCCGAACATTCCCCGCAGTCACGACCAAATCCCGCTTGGACAAAATCTCAAGTTCAGTCTGTATAGACCACATTCCCTTTGATTCTTGATAGGGGATTCTTTATAGTAAGATATGGATAAGGAAATGACAATCAGGAGGAAACAAATTTGACTACACAGCATTTAGGAGTTCCATTAGAGGGTTTTGCAGAATTCAGCCGGACCGTAGGTGCGGAAGGCGCGGTACTGCTGCGCAATGAAGGCCAGGTGCTTCCGCTGCGCGGTGGTGAAACCGTTTCGGTTTTTGGCAGAACCCAAGTGAATTATTACCGCAGCGGTACAGGCTCAGGCGGAAGCGTGCATGTCTCATATACCACCAATTTATTGGATGGACTGCGGAGTAAGAAGAATCTGGCTGTCAATGAAGAGCTGGCGGCCGTCTACGAGAAGTGGATTGAGCAGAATCCGTTTGACAATGGCGGCGGAGCCTGGGCAGCAGAGCCTTGGCACCAGAAGGAAATGCCGCTAACGGATGAGCTGGTATCGCAGGCAAGAAGCAAATCGGACAAGGCGGTTATCGTCATTGGACGTACGGCGGGAGAAGATCAGGATAATGCTGACGCGCCGGGGAGCTACAAGTTGACGGCAGATGAACAGACGATGCTGAAGCAGGTGACGGCTTATTTCGAGCAAACGGTCGTTGTGCTGAATGTCTCGAATATTATCGATATGAGCTGGCTGAACGATAACAGCTATGCGCACCCTATTCCAAGTGTGATTTACTCCTGGCATGGCGGGATGGAAGGGGGCAATGCCATTGCCGATGTACTGGCAGGAGAAGTGACGCCAAGCGGTAAATTGACGGATACGATTGCTTATTCGATCAAGGACTATCCTTCGACTGCAAACTACGGTAATGAATTCAAAAACTTCTATCAGGAAGATATTTATGTGGGGTACCGTTATTTTGAAACCTTCTGTCCGGAAAAGGTTCAGTTTGAGTTCGGCTACGGGATTTCCTACACTACATTCTCCATCGAGCCGGAAGAAGCCAGGCTGGTCAGCCGGGCAGGCAAGCCCTTCGCTGAGATTGGGGTAACCGTAAGGAATACGGGAACCGATTTTGCCGGAAAAGAGGTTGTACAGGTCTATTACGAGGCTCCGCAAGGCAAGCTGGGACAACCGGCCAAAGTGCTGGCAGCCTTCGGAAAGACCGGGGTTCTTCAGCCGGGAGAGTCGCAGCGTCTGACAGTGAGCTTCCCGGTTCATTCGATGGCCTCCTATGATGACGCTGGCGTGACCGGGCATCCTTCGGCCTATGTGCTGGAAGCGGGAACCTACCGTATTTATGTAGGAAGCAGCATTAAAAAGGCAGCAGAAGTTCAGGTAGAGGGACGCAGCGGTTATGTACTGGAGGCTCTTGAGGTGGTGGAGCAGCTGCAGGAAGCGCTGGCGCCAACCGAAGGGTTCACGCGGATGATGCCTGGAGCCCGCAAGGAAGACGGTTCCTATGAACTGGTATACGCTGCCGTTCCAACACGCAAGGTTTCGATGAAAGAGCGGATTGAGCAGAATCTGCCTGCAACGCTTACGCAGACCGGGTATCAAGGCTATACCTTAAGAGATGTGCATGACGGAAAAGTAGAGATGACCACGTTCATCGCCCAACTGAGCGACCAGGATCTCGCGGTAATCGTCAGAGGCGAAGGGATGAGCAGTCCGCTGGTTACACCGGGTACAGCGTCGGCCTTTGGCGGGGTCAGCGACCAGCTGTTCAGCTATGGTATTCCGGTAGCTTGTACCGCAGACGGCCCTTCCGGGATCCGGATGGACAGCGGACACAAGGCGACTCAGGTTCCCATTGGAACGCTGCTTGCGGCAACCTGGAATGCGGAACTGATTGAAGAGCTCTATGTCATGGAAGGCCGGGAGCTGGTTAGAAACAGCGTGGACACTTTGCTTGGACCAGGGCTGAATATCCGCCGCAGTCCGCTGAATGGACGCAACTTTGAGTATTTTTCGGAGGACCCGCTGATTTCAGGCGTCTTTGCGGCGGCATGCACACGCGGGATTATGAAAGGCGGCTCTAATGCCACCCTGAAGCACTTCGCCTGCAACAACCAGGAGAAGCACCGCAGCAAGGTGGATGCTATCGTATCGGAACGCGCGGTCCGCGAGATTTATCTTAAGGGCTTTGAGATTGCGGTAAAAGAAGGCGGCGCGAACTCGATCATGACCTCCTATAATCCGGTGAACGGACATTGGGCTGCTTCCAATTATGATCTGAATACCACGATTCTCCGCGGAGAATGGGGCTTCCAAGGTATCGTAATGACGGACTGGTGGGCGATTATGAACGATGTTGTGGATGGAGGCCCGGCAGACCGCAAGTATATGAACTGGATGGTCCGTGCACAAAATGACGTATATATGGTTGTCAGCAATTATGGCTCGGAAGTCAACGCTTATGATGACAACACCCTGGATTCACTGGATAATGGCTCACTGACCCGTGGAGAGCTTCAGCGCTCTGCTATGAACATCTGCCGGTTCATTATGAATGCGCCGGTGTTCACAAGACCCCATGTAAGTGAGGAAACGGTGGAGAGCTTCAAGGCGAATCCTGCCCTTTCGGAAGAATTGGCGCAATCTCTGACCGGGAATGCCCAGGTGAAACCTTCCAAAGCGGGATCCACCTTTGTAAAAGTGGAACAAGCAGGGGGGTACCGGATTATCGTGGGTATCATGTCCACAGAGACGGAATTGGCGCAAAGCGCATGCAATGTGACCTTGAACGGTCAGATGATGGCGACCATTCAGACGAACGGTACGGACGGTAGATGGATCAAGCAGAAGCTTGTGAAGATTGAGCTGGAAGCGGGTCTGTATGAGCTGAAATTGGATTTTGTGAAGCCGGGCCTTCAGATCGACTGGATCGAATTCAAGCAAGTGTAAGCAGCTTTCATTTGATAAATAAGAGGGAGAAGAGAGTATCTTAAGGGTACTCTCTTTTTGCGTGCGCCTCACAGTCGCACTATCTAGGTGGTTCAAATCCACCCGGTGACTTTACCCTTTAAAGTGCCGTAGCCGAAGCAGACTTCCGGCAACCGAAGGTTGCCGGAAGGGCAGGGTGTCTTCCGTAAGGAAGAATCCGAAGGGCCTGCAGGCAAAGTCCAGCCCGGAATGCAGTGAACCAGAGGTGGCGGCGATGCTGGGTGACCCGCCGTAAAAACGGGGAAACCTATACGAAATCGTATATCTTACAGGAAAACACACAAAGGGAAATGACCTGCAAGACTCATCGACG
>NZ_LVWH01000031.1:0-8967 GCF_001909045.1 Paenibacillus sp. P3E
ATAATTGATAAATATATAAATAAAATACAAATAACCCCCTCTCGTTTGAAGTTGCTGTTAGAAGGAGGGGACGTCTCGTGCTTAACTCATGTGACGGATATTTTTGTTGGCGGAGAAGCTTTTCCTGACAATTTACTCATTGAGATCAAAAAGCATTCTAATGCAAAACTTTATAATATGTATGGTCCGACAGAAACGACTGTTTGGTCAACCTATGAATTGATAACTGAAAATGTTAAAAAAATAACGATTGGAAAACCAATTGCAAATACAAGTATATTAGTTCTCAATGATGAAAATAACCTCCAACCTATTGGAATTATCGGAGAGATATGTATATCAGGCAGGGGGTTGTCGAGGGGTTATTTGAACAATAAAGAACTTACGGACGAAAAATTCATAAAAAATCCTTATGATTCAGACTTGAAGATATATAAAACCGGTGATTTAGGTCGATTGTTACCTGATGGTAAAATAGAGTTTTTAGGTCGAAAAGATACTCAAATTAAACTAAGAGGTTATCGCATTGAGTTGAGTGAAATTGAAAAAAACATCTTGATGTCGGGACTGGTAAAAGATGCTGTTGTTAGCGTTATTGGAGAAGAACTTTGTGCATTTGTTATTATGAGTGATTCTTCACTTGTATCATATTTGCGAGAATTACTTAGCCAACAGCTGCCAAGCTACATGATTCCGACACGCTTTATACAGACTGAATCTTTTCCACAAACTCCAAATGGGAAAATAAACAAAAAGGCATTGAATTCGATCGCACTGACCCATACTGCCAGCGAAAAAACTGTTGTCAAACCCAATAATGAATATGAAGAAAAACTATTGGGAATTTGGACTGAAGTTCTTGGAGTTAATGATATTAGTGTGGAAGATAATTTCTTTGAGATCGGTGGTCATTCTCTTAATGCTACACATATAAGCACCCGAATTTCTAAATATTTCAACATTCACATTTCTGTATCCGAAGTGATGAAGAACCCTACTATTAAAGCACTTGCTGTAATTATTACACAAAAGGGAAGCAAAGCTTTATTGCCAATCACCAGAATTACTGAAAGCGAATATTATGAGGTTACACAATCTCAAAAACGACTTTATATTATAGAGCAGTCTGAAGGTAGCAAATTAGCATATAACATGCCGATAGCGATTAGATTATCTGGACAAGTAGATATAGTTAAGTTAGAGGAATCTCTCAATACATTGGTCATGCGCCACGAGGCCTTTCGAACCTCGTTCAAAGAGAAAAATGGTAGAATCATTCAGGTTATTGAACCGGAATTTTGTTTTGAAATTAATCAATATAATACGAATGAAGAATCTCTAAGTAATTTACTAGAGGAACTAGTAACCCCATTTGACTTAAGTAAATCGCCATTGTTCCGTGCGTTTTATATTCAAGTAGCTGACGGTAACAGCGTGCTTCTTTTTGACATGCATCATATCATTTTCGATGGTACCTCGTTGAGCTTGATTTTTGAAGAACTTTCGAATTTGCTGAATGATAAAAACTTGCCTAATATTGAAACACAATTTAAAGACTATGTTTACTGGCAAAATCAATTTATGCAAACAGATTTATACAAAAAACAAGAAGAATATTGGTTAGACGTTTTTGCCGATGAAATTTCGAGAGTATCTTTACCTTTAGATTATCCAAGACCATTAGTGGCCACTTTTTCTGGAGACGTTGTAAATGTTAATCTTGGTAAGACCATGACTGAACAGATTAATAAAATGGTCTCAGATACGAATACGACATTATACGTGTTATTCTTATCTGTCTTAAATATTGTGCTCGCAAAATATTCTGAACAGGAAGATATAATTATTGGATCTCCAATTGTTAACAGGTCACATCCTAGTACTCAAAATATTGTGGGCATGTTAACCAATACAATTGCTATTCGAAATAAACCTCAAAAAGATAAGACATTCAATGACTTTTTGAATGAGGTTAAAGAAAATACACTAAAGGCTATTGAAAATCAGGATTATCAGTATTCAGATTTAATCGAGAAGCTTGATATTGTTAAAAAGTATGGGATTAATTCTGTATTTGACGTTTGGTTTGTGTTGCAAAATATGAATTTCTCTTTGGAAATACCAGGCGCAACGTCCGCATACATGAATTTGGAACAGAGGACAAGCAAGTTTGATCTCTTGGTAGAAGCAATTGAAAATAACGGTGAAATTTCAATTGGTTTTAACTTTAATACAAATTTATTTAAGAGAGAGAGCATTGAAACATTCTCCGGCCATTTTTATAAATTGTTGGAATTGATTTCAATGAGTCCTGGGAAGAAAATTGGGAACTACGAGATTCTTAATGATTTAGAACTATTGGAAGTTTACAAAAAGAAAAATTTCAATGTTGCAAATGCAATCTCAAATGCGAAAGATGCACTTTCTGTAGTGATCAATTCAACATTTACTGCAGATCCGATTGCTAATTACATTACGTGGTGGACGAATCATTTTGGGTTAAATGTCTCAACCAAGATCACAGCGTATAATCAGTTTATGCAACATTTACTTAATGAGAGCAAAGATCCAACTAATAGTATTAATATTTTGTTATTTAGATTCGAGGATCTGTTGCGCGATAATAAATCTGATGATATTCAGCAAATAGAATTGTTGAACAAATACTATAGACAATTAGTAGCCATCTTGGCTAATAAACACAAATCAGGCCCGCTTTTTATGGGTATCTTTAAGGTGAATCCTTTATCAAATTTAAGTAGCATGGTTATGAATCACATTGCAAGTCTGAATCGAGAAATGATTCAATCTATCAACAACATGGCTAATGCTTACACGATAGATTTTAGCGTCGAAGATGTATGCTACGCGATTGGTGAACGCTTTGATTTGATCAAGGATAAAAATGCTCATTTACCATTTACAGATGAATATGAAGCTGTGTTGGGAACTATAGTCGCAAGAAAAATAGTAGCTTATGAAAATAATATTTATAAAGTGATTGTGTTGGACTGTGACAATACGATTTGGAATGGCATTTGTGGGGAAGATGGTCCTTTAGGAGTTGCAATCGATGGACCTTATTTAGAGTTGCAGAATTTCATGGTGAAAAAATATCAAGAGGGCTATTTGTTGGCATTGTGTAGTAAAAACAATGAAAAAGATGTGTGGGAAGTATTCGACAGAAATCCGGAAATGGTCCTTAAAAAGGAACATTTTATCACGCATCGAATTAACTGGACGAATAAATCTGCAAATCTGCTCGAAATATCTGATGAGCTAGGGTTTGGCTTAGAAAGCTTTATTTTTATTGATGATAGTAAATATGAGTGTAGTGATGTTATGGCGGCTTGCCCTAAAGTATTGACTCTTAAACTACCTGAGGATAGCCAAGCTATACCATCGTTTATTAATCATGTATGGGCCTTTGATACGTTGGATGTTACAGAAGAAGATAAAAAGCGGAATGCAATGTATATATCTGAAAACAAGAGAAAGGCCATACAAAATACGGTCACTACACTTGATGAGTACCTAATGGAACTTGAACTTGTTGTTAGCATAACAGATACATTGCAAGAGGAATTTTCACGGATCGCTCAATTAACACAAAGAACTAATCAATTTAATTTTAATAAAAACGCAATGACAGAAGATGTGGTTAATAGATATATTTCATCCTTGCAGAATCGCTGTTTTTCCGTGCATGTGAAAGATAAGTTTGGTGATTATGGACTTGTTGGGGCTGTTTTGGTAACACAACTCGGTGAACGGGTTGTTATTAATAATTTTATGCTGAGTTGCAGAGTGCTTGGCAGGGGTGTCGAGAATGCGGTAATTGTATCTGTTCTAAACTTTTATAAAAGTATTGTCAAGATGGAGTTGAAATATAAACGCACTGAAAAGAATGACTTGGTTGCAGAGTATTTAGAAAAAATGAATTACTCGCTTATTGAAGAACATAACGGTGTACAGCATTATGAAATAGATACGTCTGATCTTCCGGCTGTTCCAAAGCATATTACATGTTTATATACAAGAATAGATCAACCACAGCCCAAACCGATTTCTGAGCCTATAGAAAGGCTTCAAATCGATCATATTGGCATAGCTGTGGCAGATATAAACGAAGCGAAATGTTATTATGAGCAACTTGGTTTCAAATGTTCGACAAGTATATATGATGAAAACCAGAATGCAAACTTGCTAATGTGTACAAAGAGTGGTTTCGACTCGATCGAATTAGTTGAGCCTGTAGATCATAATTCACCAGTGTATAACATAATCAATAAAAACGGTGAGATTCCATATCATATTTGTTTTCGCGTGCCTAATATTAAGTGTTTTATTGAAATACTTGAAGAATCTTCTATTGTTTTTGAATCTGTAACAAATGTAAAGCCAGCAATACTTTTTAATCATAAAAATGTTCAATTCATATATTTGAAAAATATGGGACTTATTGAATTATTAGAAGATCCAGATTGCTCTGATGAAAGAATCGTAAATATGAACAATTTGAGGATGGTCGTTCCAGTATTATCAAATTCGGTCGGATTTTTTGAAAGATTCGGCTATAAAGTTGCGATCAATAAGCAAGATACTGTGCACGGAACCTATCACGTAATTATGGCAAAGGAGAACTCCAGTTCAATTGAAATAGTCGTTCCGTCCGTTCAAATTGTTACATATGAGAATGAATTATTGCACAAAAATGGGCCTGGAGTTTCCGGAATCTGCTTTGCGGCCCCTATTATGACCAATCTTGAAGATAAACCCTACATTTACTCATTACAACCAGTATGTGAGACAGATATAGTTTTCTATCAATGGGATGTGTTTTTGAGTAATATAAATGATTTAATGAATAGATCTTATTTCTCACCATTAATGTATCCTACTGCAAAACAACTGCTTCAACTACCTATTTATTCTCTTTTCGATAACTTTAAGAAGTCGGATGGTGAGAAACGTCAACCGGTATCAATAACTCAGAAAAAAGTGATTTCCATCTGGGAAGAAATACTAAGGATTGAATCTATCGGGATTGATGACAACTTTTTTGAAATTGGTGGACACTCTTTAAAAGCTACAAGTCTTGCGTCGTCCATTTACAATATCTTTAACGTTGAAGTCACCTTAAATGATATTTTTAATAATCCTACTGTAAGTTTGTTAAGTAACTTTATTCAGTATCAACTTAATAATGAAGTAACTTCGAACAGAAGTTATTCCCAGGTTACGCCGCAGCCATCTTATATGCATGATCCATTTGGGTTAACGGATGTTCAAACTGCTTATTTACTTGGACGGCAAAGCGATTTTGAAATGGGGGGGGTTTCTACTCATCAGTACGTGGAGATTGAAAGTAGAATGGATATCTCACGACTTAATATAAGTTTAATTCAAGTGATTCAGCGTCATCCTATGCTTAGAGCTGTATTCGATTCTAATGGATCACAAAGGATTTTGCAGAATGTACCTCCATATGCAATCAAGGTCGAGGATTTGGTTTCTCTTGATCATAACACCCAGCAAGAACGCATTTTGAAAGAAAGGGAACGGATGTCACATGCAATATTCGACCCGTCATCCTGGCCTTTATTCGAGTTCAAAGCATTTCGGCTTTCTGAGAATGTACATTATCTTTGTATAGGTATCGACATTCTTGTCGCAGATGCCACTAGCATAGATATAATGGGTAGGGAATTAATGGCTTATTATCAAGATCAGTCCCTTAAACTTCCTGAATTAAATTTATCATTTAGAGATTATATTTTAGCATATAACGAGTTTAAGAAATCTGAAGTCTACGAGTTAGATAGGAAACATTGGATGAAGAAGATTGAAGATTTTCCTTCTGCTCCTTCAATACCGCTTAAAGTCAATCCTGAAACTATAAAGGAACCTAGGTTCCGGACCATTTCCCATGTTATAACGGCCTCTGACTGGAATGAGATCAAGAATAAAGCAAAGATGAAAAATATAACAACCGCAGTACTGTTGGCAACGGCTTATGCGGAGATCTTGGGCTTCTGGAGCAATCAATCCCACCTTGCTCTTAATTTTAGTGTGTTTAACCGGTATCCCGTGCATTCAGAGGTTGGACAAATTGTTGGTGACTTTACATCAGTTCTACTTATTGAAGCAGATTTACGTGAAGGGAAGTCATTCTGGGATCATGCATTTTCCTTGCAAAGGACAATGTTTGAGAGCTTGCAGCATCGGCATTATGATGGCATTAAATTCATTCGAGATTTGGCAGCTCGCAACGGGAGTGGTACAAGAGCTATAATGCCATATGTTTTTACGAATATACTGTCCGATGAAAACTCTTTAGAGAAAATGAATTCTTCGTTCTTATCAGATGACATTAATGTCGTTAAATTTAGTAGCAGTCAAACTTCACAGGTATATCTGGATAATCAAGTGGTAGAAAGTAATGGATCTCTTACGATTCGTTGGGATTATGTAGAGGAATTATTTGATAAGGATATGATCCGCGAAATGTTTGAGGGATACATTAAACGTATTGTTCAAACAGCTACGGATGAGAATGTCGCTACCACTATTATTAATAATGAATTCAATTTTAAGCAAATCGAGCAGTATAACAACACCGGGTATTCCTATTCTTGCAAGACTTTACACAGTCATTTTTATGAGCAGGTAAAAATGACTCCAAATAACATTGCGATAGTAAAGGGACATGAATCTATTACTTATCAGAAACTCGATGAAAGATCGAACCAAGTAGCCAGATTCCTATTGGAAAACAACATTGGAAACGGGGATATTGTGGCTGTCTGGGGTAACCGAGATATAGAAACGATTATAAATTTACTAGCTATCCTGAAGGTTGGTGCAGCATATTTACCAATTGAACCGGATTATCCGGACGATCGCAAGCGTTTAATAATAAGAGATGCTGGGTGCAAGTTTGTTCTGGATGGTTCCACAGATCACGCGATAAAAACATCAGTGTATAGTGATGCTAAAATTATAGACTATGTTAGTCCGGATTCTTTGGCGTATATTATCTATACCTCAGGCAGTACCGGTGTACCCAAAGGTGTAGTAGTCAAGCACAAAGCGGTAGTTAATACAATTTTAGATGTGAATAAAAAATTTGAAGTAACAGAATCAGATCGTATCATTGCATTGTCTTCTCTTTGTTTTGATCTCTCTGTATATGATGTTTTTGGCTCATTACTCTCTGGGGCAACTCTTATATTGGTGCCTGATGTACGAGATACCAAATATGTTATGGAAACGATGCAATTGCACAAGGTTACAGTGTGGAATTCAGTGCCGGCTTTGGCTGATATGATGGTAGACGCTTTCGAAGATGATTATGTAAATACTCATTTAAGAGTAATGTTGTTAAGTGGAGACTGGATCCCTTTAAAACTTCCAAGTCGTATTTCCAAACATTTCAGGAATGCTAATCTTATTAGTTTAGGCGGTGCAACTGAAGCTGCTATATGGTCTATATATTATCCAATAAATGAAGTGGATTTAAACTGGAAAAGTATACCATATGGATATCCGTTGGCAAACCAGCAAGTCTATGTACTAAACTACAATCTTGAATTTTGCCCAATTGGAGTTAAGGGAGACCTCTATATAGCCGGCGAGGGACTAGCGAATGGTTATTATAATGATCCAATTAAAACCCAGGATGCTTTTATTAATCATCCCTCTTTAGGACCCATTTATAAAACAGGGGATCAAGGAGTACTTTGTCACAAGGGCTATATCGAATTTCTTGGCAGAAATGACTCACAGGTGAAAATTAGAGGGTTTAGAATCGAGTTGGGTGAGGTAGAGAACTACATAACAGCTCTATCAGTAATTAATAAGGCTTTAGTCAATTGCTACGAGAACGAACGTGGGATTAAATTGCTGTGTGCCTATTACATCGCGGATAGCCATATTTCAAAAGAAGAGATAAAAGCTCATTTAGAAAAATGCTTGCCTGACTATATGATTCCAACTTATTATATTCAGTTGCAAGAGTTCCCGCTTACCTATAATGGGAAAATTGATAAAAAGTTATTACCGAAACCTGAAAATGAGATGTTCTCAAAGAGAGAAGTCATAGAACCGAGAAATAGTATCGAACAACAAGTGTTGGAGTTTTGGCAGGAACTTTTAGAGAAAACTGATATCAGTATTGATGATAATTTCTTTGATTTAGGTGGGGACTCACTTAAAATTCAACAGCTCGTCAACCGAGTAGATAAATTTTTCAGTAAACGTCTTGCAGTCAGAAAGTTATTTCAGAATCCCACAATTGAGGGGATAGCAAAAGAGCTCTTGTCAGGCAATACGATTGTTTCTGCTATTTCTTCATTAAATTCGGTCTCTGCAAAAATTGTAGAACAAAAAAAATATTGGTGGTCTCCTGTTTTACATTGGTCATTAAATGATGGAAAACTAATTGTCAGAAATGAGAAGTTCGAAAGTGAACTGATTGATATCCTATTCCCGGATTTTTATTTTATGGCGCAGCAGGGGATGAATTTTAACCAATTAGTTGAGGCATTTCCACAAATTGAACCGAGTTCTTTGGAATCCTTTATGACTATGTTGTATTCAAAACAAATCTTAGTAGATTCCTTGCTGTCGGTACACGACTTGTTTCATTCGCAAGGTACTTTATTTCAAAATCATCATGATGATACTATCCTATATGATAATCAGAGTTATCAAAGGTTTAAGACGAAACAATTGCAAAGAACGTATGAGTTCTCGGGAGAAATAACCCAGTTAAAGGGAGATCATAAATTCCCAACATTCCTAACGGAACGGAGAAGTCAGCGAGAATTCAATCAATCTAAAGTAATTAGCAAGGAAACATTTGAAGTTTTATTGTCGTTTTTCAAACATCAGGATATAAATAAAGGAATTAAATATTTATACCCGAGTGCTGGAGGATTATATCCAATTGATATCTATCTATAT
>NZ_LVWH01000032.1:0-8941 GCF_001909045.1 Paenibacillus sp. P3E
GATTTGGAATGGTCCAATGACATCTTGAACGAATCCATGCAGTTCAAATTCAAATGGGTATATCTCTAATCGCTCCATGATTTCACCCTCTTATTTATTCTGCTATATTTATTTCAAAATCAATAAGCGGTTTCGCCTAACGTCTTATTTACGAACTTCGTAAATAACTCCATATGAGAATATTCGCGAAATTATTGAGCTATCCTGCCCGTTAGCGTAGTGAAGCATTGTCAATCTAATACTTAATTTTCCGAGTTTAACACTTTATTTTTCAGTCTAACACTTTATTTTCCTTTGACACTGGGCACTTAATAAGATCAGCGGAATAGTATATCCCAACTAGACCCAATCAAAGGATAAGTGAGGAATGCCTTATGGAACATTGGATTAGAGTAGAACCGAATGTGAATGTATATGTCAATGATATCAATCCGCTGGGCAGAAAAACGATTCTGTTCATCCATGGCTGGCCTGCAAACCATAAAATGTTCGAATATCAATACAATTCTCTGGTGCCCCTGGGGTATCGTTGTATCGGGATAGACATGCGCGGATTCGGCAATTCGGATAAACCGCTGGACGGATACAACTACAACCGGTTAGCGGATGATATCCGGTGTGTGATCGGAGCTTTGGGACTCCGCGATATTACATTAGCCGGGCACTCCACCGGAGGAGCAGTAACGATCCGATATATGGCCCGGCATAACGGATATGGTGTTTCCAAGCTTGCGCTGTTTGCGTCGGCAGCCCCCAGTCTAATTCAGCGGCCAGGTTTCCCCTATGGCACCACCAAAGAAGCGATTGAGCAGATCATTCAGGCAACTTACCAGGATCGGCCCAAGATGCTCCGTAACTTCGGAGAACAATTTTTCTACCAAAAGGTTTCTGAGCCGTTCTCGGATTGGTTTTTCCAATTAGGGTTGCAAGCGGCAAGCTGGTCCACGATAGCCGTCTCCAGAGCCTGGCTCGCTGAAGAATTATTTGTTGATCTTCCAAAAGTGCACGTACCCACATTGATTCTTCATGGCATTCATGATCAAGTATGTCTGTACCCGCTGGCTGTGGCGCAGCATCAAGGGATACGAAATTCGGTGCTTGTGCCCTTTGAGAACAGCGGCCACGGACTTTTTTATGACGAACGTGAGAGATTCAACCGGGAGCTATCCAGATTTGCCTAGCAGATTACAGCTGGACTGTCGGACTGATCACAATCTCCTTTACTCAGGTATCCTCAGCGAAACACTACTTTATTATACTTCCACGTCTTCCCGTAATTATGGCTAGTCAAATAGACCGTACCCACTACATTACCTGCTCCATCCTTACTGAGTTGTATAGGGAACTGTCCTGTTGCCCCATCGAATACCGGAGAGAGCGGCGTCAAGCTATAGTCTGCAAAACCATCGGGCAGCTTGATATGAAGCTTAGTCCAGCTCTTCCCTCCGTCCTGCGTCCAGCATATGGCCGGTTGGAAGTCCGTTTCATATCTGAACCCCAAAAACCCGATCTTGTCATTGGCAAAGCCTGCTCCGGTTAATACTCTTGCGTATACTGTATTGGCATTCCCCTTCACTTCACTCCAAGACTTCCCGCCATCTTTTGTCTTGTAGATATAATGATTTTCACTGCCCATCCCGTTGAATCTGCTGAGCACTATCCAGCCTTCATTTTTGGAAATGAATCCGATGTTTTTGGTCGTGCCGATGAGCTCTTTTGTCACTGGGTACGTATTCCATGTTTTCCCCTGATTATTGGAGATAAGCACCTGAACCGGAGTTCCTCTAGAGCCTCCATAAGTAATAGCTGTTTTGTCTATGGAGATAAAAAAACCCGTTTCATGTTCGGACATTCCCGAGTCTTCTCGATAGCCCGGGATCAGGGTCAATGGGGCTTTGACCTTCGATTTGCCGTTGCTGTACGAAATGATCACATGACCATCCTTGTCGAGCGAATACGAATGACCGGCATTATAGGCAATGACCTGCTCCCCTGCCGAATCGCGTGTATATACCGTCCCCGGTTTGAGCGCTACACTGCTGCCCTCGCTGATTCCGGAGACAAACATTGCCGATAACGATATCAATAGCAACGCTCCAAACCAAGGGATTTTCCTCAACCAGAATCCTCTCCGCATCACCAATCCTCCTCCTATATTCCTGTATATTTCTTACAATAAACGATTGTCCTGCTATAAAAGTGGCATAAAGTTATCATTCTCAATACTATTTTGTAAAGCATTCCTGTTCGCCTAAAGAATCCAATCGGTATGCACAGTACTGCAGTATTTTGCTTTTGGCGGAAACTCCTATTAGTCTAGTAGTCAAGGTACAGAGACATCTCCGGCAGAGAGGACTATATGAATGGACAAAAAAATGCTTGATGCCCTAAAGAAACTCTACCATCATACGAATTCCGAATATGACGTAGAACGTGGTGTTAGCTTGTATCGAACGGAGACCATGGAGCCTGCTGAGCGCAAGCAGTTGGAGCAGTACGGGTGGGAGGCCAATGACACGCATGAAATTACACATCATGATATCAACCGGATGCTGATTGCTCTCCAATCGGACGGGCGTGCCAGCTGGTCCCGAATCGCAGGAGCTTTTATTGCGGGGGTTGGCGGAAGTTTCCCCAGGGGCGTTTCTTCTCTCATGAGTTATCAGCGGATGATCCATATGCAAGAGCATGATTATGAACAAGCCGAACGCTTTGTGTGCTGCAAGTTCTGCGGGTTCCATAGTAATCAATGGGAGAACCTGTCCCGGATCAGGTACGCTATTCATTTAGGTAGCACCTACGGCAGCACCACTGGGGCATATACGGATCTTACCGAATTATATAAATTATTGGAGCGTGGGTATGGGTTCCCGAAGAGCGAAGATATTCAACTTTTCACACAGCTCCTAAATATGCTTGAAGCAGCGGCAGATGAAGAAACACCCGGCCAATTTGAGAAACGTCTGACTTCGTCCAAGCTGCTCAAAGGAACCGCAGGCACACGCAGGGGCATTCTGCAATCGCTAGCCATGTTAGGTGTACTCCCGAACGCCATCCTACCGCTAGCCCCAGGTTATTGGACGAATATTGAAGAGATCCTGAACGGGGAGCATGAATTAAACAATACCAAAGGCCGCTCCGATATGGAGATGCCCTGGGCTGGCTGGCAAGGTAAGCTTGGCGTGAACAGAGATATTCTGGTTCAGCCGTTTGGAGAGTATATTTAGATGCAATTCGCATCTTTTGATTCCTTAAGACAGATTTGATTTCCGTTAACCTTGTCCGGGCTTATGTATTCCGTTTATAATCACCGAGACTGGCGGGGATATGTCCTGCTCCAAGTATTATACTGAAGATAAGCAGATAGCCGGAGTGCAGAATCACTGAAGCAGACAGAAAATAGAGGACTGGACTTAACGCCAAAGGCACAGGAACACCCATGAGCGGTGTGAACAGCAATCTGTACACTCTTCCGTTCATGAAGTATCTTCTCCATCCAAAATAGTACATACCCAGTGAGAGCAGCATCACTACTAGAGCCAGGACCTCATAACCATTCTGCACATGAAGGGAATAGAAAAGTGGAACGGTGATCACACCCATTCGCCCAATGAATTCTGATCCAGTCAAAAGAAGATTCCTGGCCGTCTCGCCAGGCATGTTCTGAGGCTGAAATTTGAAAAACAGCAAATTAGGCAGCAATATCATCAGCGGTATTATTAGGCTTACAGGATGAAACATGATGATCCCCCTAACCAAGATTCAAGCATTCCACCTTGAAATCCTTATAGTAATCAATCCACAGGAATGTTAAAGAATTCACCGTTCTCCCAAACCAGTTCCCCTTCCTTAACTAGAGTCATATTCTCAATATCTGTCTTGGAAGGGTATGTACGTAATACATCTAAACTGGTTTTGCTCGTACCCATGTCTTTAATACGGTAAACTCCAATCTGCTTATCTTCAGTTTTCAGGATCAGATCATACTGGCGGAAATCCGTTTGTGCCGGTTTGCTTGAAATGATATGCTCGGTGGAATTCTGCAGGTCCAGCCACGCAATAACCGAGCGGTGAAGACCTGAGCCAAAAGAATATGCATAGACTATATCCACTGTACCATCTTTATTCACATCATATGGGACAGCGCTTGTTACCCCAAATCCGCCGAACCCCATACCGATCTGCACAGCACTCCCATCAGACACGGCAAAGGTATCCCAGCTCGAAGTCGATTCTATATTTTTAAAAAGCTGATGCCCTGTTTGTTCCCAAATGTCAGAGGGGGTGATGTCGATCAGGTGTGACGCCATTTCACTGAAAGCTGATAAGTTCTTATTGGCCAGAATCAATGCACCCGCTTGCTCAGAAGTTAACTTATGGGGGAGCTCTTCCGATACTTTGCTAGACGGTTCACCTGAATCACAAGAGGTTGCAATACAAGAAACTACCAAACACAATGCCATAATCTGCACTTCTATGGGCAATCTCATTCTCATGCTGGTATCACCTCCAATACATTGATTTTCCTTATTATAACATATCATCTTCATTAATCGTTGGTGCTAATAACTCGTGAAGAAGGTTCACAAGCACTACAACGGGATTACAAATATTTATTGATTATACGTTTCATCTATATGATTTCCATGTATATTTGAAGTTTCAACAAGCTTGTACGTACCTTCTATTTTTTCATATGTATAATTTACATTAAGCTCATCTTTGAATCTTACGGTAGCCTGATAATCATCAGATTTAAAACTATAGACTCCCTGAACTTTTTGAATTTCATCAACAGAGTATGACCGTTCATTGATAAGATATTCTCTTACTTCATTTGCAATTCCACTTTTTTTCTGCGGTAATCCTGTCAATAAAAAATAGCTGCCGACTAAAATCACAGCAAGCAGTATTGTTAGAACAATAAAGAGTCCTCTTTTTCTATTCAAGTCTTCACCTCCGTTTAAAATCACATAATATTATGAAAACCTTTAATTTCTTTACCCTGTAGCGTGTATGGTTATTAATTCCAATATTAACTAGCTCTTCAGATAGATTCAACCCAACTATAATCAAAATAAACAACCGGACCTAAAAGGTAGGGGCATTTGTACTCCAGAAAAGGTCCCCCGGATCATATCCGAGAGTAAAAAACGCCACGGCAGGCACCAAAATAATCTCAAAAAAAGCACCTCAGAAAATCGAGATGCTCTAATCTGGTTGTTACATGTTAAATATATCAAGCGAAATATCTTCTAGTACCTATGGTTCTATTCCCTACTTCGTTTCCAGCTCTTCTGCAGCTTGCGGATAAATACGATCTGGCCGATATGATAGGCATTATGGGTAGTCACATTCCCGACGATTTCCCACCACTGGCTGCCGGGGAACTCCAGCACGTCTTCCGCCAGCTGTCTTTCGGTTAACAGTCTCTGCCAATCCAACAGCACCTCCAGCAACCTTGTTTGAAGCTGCTCGAATGAGGTACTCTGGGGAAGCTGAAATGTAAGATTGTTGCTCTCTACAGAGGGTACGGCATGAACACTGGCTTCAAGGTACCGAGTCTGCCAGGTCTGATTCCAATACAGCAAATGCTGAACCAATTCGGCAATGCTGTTGCTGTCTTCGTCCGCCTTCCACAGCGCCTCATCTTCGCTTAACCCCTGCACCGATTCTGTAAAGGTAACATACCAGCTAGGGTCATTTGCATTTGCGAGCAGCTGGTTGCTGAGCACTTCCTTAGCCTGAACCATTTCTATTACACCTGCCTTGTCGATGTTAGGATGTAATCATACCTTACCATATCAACCCGACAGGCGGGTCAATTGAACCGGTATCCAAATTTCACTTCTGTACGCCGGCGAGGCCGTATCCTTGCTCTCATTCCACAAAATCTCCGGCCCTTCTACCAGCTCGTGATTGGAAGAAGGGAACCATTCGGAGTAAACCCGGCCCCAAATATCCTGAAGGGTATCCGGGAACGGCCCAACCGCTTCAAATACTGCCCATGTGGAGGCGGGAACCTCAAGCTGCGCGTAATGCCCCGGACCTTCAAGCGAGGTAGCTACACCGATATAGTGGTCCAGTTCTCCTTTTTCCTCCATGCGCCCTTCAGAGAAATTCACCGATGCGCTGATCATCCCGGCCGGATCGATATTCGACAGCTCCTTGAGCTCGGTAATCATTTGCATATTCAGGCTCTGCCACATGGCAGCAATCTCCGGATTCACGCCGCCAAACTGAATCGGAACCCTCTTCTTCAGTCCAACAATGCGAAAAGCCTCTTTTTCCTCGATACGGTAATTCATTTCACTGCCTCCCCTAATCGTCAACTGAAAAGTCATCCGAGGAAAGGATTTCAGGGAGAACCCGCCCGCCCGTGCTTCCGATGGAGTCACTCCGTGAAAAAGCTGGAACGCCTTCGTGAACGCATCCGGTGAGCTGTAGCCATAATTCAGAGCTACATCGATGATCCGCAGCGGACTTTGCTGCAGTTCAAATGCGGCCAGCGTCAGGCGTCTAAAACGGATATACTCCGATAGCGATACTCCGGCAAGGAATGAGAACATCCGCTTGAAGTGATATTCGGAGCATAATGCCCGTCTGGCAGCCTCCTTGAGATCCACCTCTTCCTTGAGATGTGCTTCAATGTAAGCTAGAGCATCATTCATGTTCTCCAGCAGATTCATTTCACTTCCTCCTCCCCTCATTCCTAGAATAACAGCCCTTCAGGACCCGGTTCCGACAGTTGGTGCACCATATTGACGGGTCATTCCCTTTTGATTGCTGCAATAATATACTATAGTCATTAGACTTCAGGGTGTATATTCATGTGACTACTTGTATAGGAGGTCATTATGAACATCGTATCCTTCATTCTGTACTGTATTGTGGTCACCTTTACACCCGGACCTACCAATATTGTCATTCTATCATCCGTACAGCATTATGGTGCCAGAAAAGCTATGGAGTATGTGTGGGGAGCGACAATTGCCTTTGGTCTGCTGCTTGCTGCTTCCGCTCTGCTTAACCGTATGCTTACCGGAATTATTCCAAATATACTTGGCATCATGCAGATCGCAGGCAGTGTATATATGCTCTACCTTGCTTATCAGATCTATCGAATGGGGCGAGCGGACGCCACGCCGGTGCAGACAACCAGTTTTACCTCAGGCCTGCTGATGCAGTTTATCAATCCGAAAGTGCTGCTATTCACTCTAACTGTAATTCCCAGCTACGTGTTGCCCTATTATACTTCATCATCCGCTTCCTTTCTGTTTGTGCTGATGATTACAGTTATCGGATTTCTGGCGTTTGTGACCTGGGTCGTGTGCGGCGCTGTCTTCAGAAGATTGCTGCTGGAGCATCACCGGTTGATTAATACTCTAATGGCCTTGTTTATGTTATATTCTGCAGTAATGGTATCGGGAATTCTATAACTTGGAGGTGAGCCGCGTGGAGAAATTCAACTATGCCAAATCAGCAGGTATCCTGGCTTTGTCGGCAAGTTTTACCGATTTCACTTACAAAAAGCATTGCCACGAGGAATATGCCATCGGCGTAACCCTGCGCGGCATACAGCAATATAATCTGGAGGGAAGCTATCAGGCCTCCCATAGAAATGGCGTTATGCTGTTCAACCGGGAACAGTATCATGACGGCAGCTCTTATGACAGGGAAGGCATTGACTATGTGATGCTGTACATCAAGCCGGACTTGTTCTCGGAGATCCTCGGCGGCCAAGAATTGCGCTTCTCTTCTCCCATTGTCTACGATGCAGAGTTAGCGTCGTGCATATTAAGACTGAGTTATGCCATACAGTCGGGCAAAGATGAAGTGCTGTGCAGCGAGCTGTTAATGAAAATAGCCGGTCTCGTCTCAGAGACACATTTCGATACGGGGCAGAGAACGAATAACAAGCTTGTCGAGCAAGCAAAAGAAAAAATGTATTTCAGCATAGATCACGTATTGAAGCTGGACGATCTTTGCCAGGAGTTTGGAATGTCCAAATACCAGTTCATCCGGGCATTCAAGAGCCATACCGGCATCTCACCATATCAATTCTTCCTGAACTGCAAAGTAGAGCATGCCAAGCAAGCCATCGAGCGGACCAAGGATGTCTATACCGCCGTCACCGAATGCGGATTTACGGATCTGACCCATCTCAACAGGCATTTCAAAAGTATGTTCGGCATTACGGCCTATGAATATAGGTCACAACTGAATTGAGAGATTGACAGTCTTTTATTCCTATTGTAAAAAAGCCTGTAGATTCTGAACCCGGAATGGGTCAGCTCTACAGGCTTTTCAATATGATTTAATAATAGCTATGATTCAAAGTGTCAATTATTTAACGGCTGTTTCGCCAGTAACTTTACCTTCAAGAACAGCACTTGTTTTCAGATCATCGCTTTTAAAGTACAGGTTGCCGTCAATTGTTGCTGTTTTATCCAGAGTAAATCCTTTGGCTTCTACATAAACGTCACCTTTGATCGTTCCGCCCTGCACTTTGAAATTTTCACTTTGAACGGTAACCTTAGGAGCAGTCAGCGTGTAGCTGGCAGTGATCTTGTGGTCTGCATCCTGTGCGTACAGAGCCAGTTTGCGGTAGATAGCATTTTCTGCTTTGCCTTTATCATGGAATTCACCGGCAACAACCACATCGGTGTCAACAGTCAGGTCATTTAGAATCGCTACAATCCAGTTACCATCTGCACTAACGGCTTTGGTAAAGGCATCTGCCTGGTTAACGATGGATGCTGTGCTTTGTGCATCTGTAGTAGTTGCCGCGGCACTTGCAGCCGGTGATGCACTAGCCGCTTCATTTGCATTATTATTATTATTTCCACAACCCGACAACAACGCTGCCGCCACACCTGCAACCAACAATCCTTTTACTAGCTTCACAATAATTCCCCCTGTTTTTGGTATATTCATATTA
>NZ_LVWH01000033.1:0-8888 GCF_001909045.1 Paenibacillus sp. P3E
GTGTATGATTTCCTTACGAAAACGTTCTTTATTAAGAACAAATATAACGAATTACATCAACAGTAAGTTATGAGAGGGGGGCCTGCCTCTGTACCCCAGATCCGCCAAACGGCGTAAAAGAAAAACCCAAAAAACCGGTCTTCGCATCCTGCAGTCGGGGATGGCCATATCCGTACTCCTGCTGTATACCTCTGGCCAAATCGGCAGTACTTATGGAGGTTTTAACGGTACCGCGGAGACAGTCAGCACCATTGGTTTTTGTAAAGTATTCCCGGATTCCATCAAGCAGCTGCTCAGCGAATTAAAAGAACATCTCAATACAGCCCAGGCTCTAAAAGCAACCTTGAAAGGTTACAGTTCCCCGGCCGGCTTAACAGGAATAACTGGAATCGAGTCTATGTCCTTGGAAGAGCTGGAAATAGCGGAAAAGGAGATTTCAAGGCAGGTTGCGGATCTACATTCCGATCTGATTGCCATTGAAGGCCAGAAGACCGCCAACGCCGGGATTTGGAACGGGATTCATGCAGAGATCAGCGCTGCAACTGCTGTTCTGGCACAGATTGGAGGATATATGATCGATCTCGATCCTAATTGTCTGGAAATCAGAGATAAGGAATTCTTTGACGGGTTACAGAACAGTCTTAGCCAAAACGGTGTGCTCTCCGAATCCTTCACTGCTTCCATAGCCGCAATCGTTCATTACCTGGAGGCCATTCAGAACGGCAATACTCCATTCCCTATAACGGTTAACGAAGCAGTCTACAGCCCACTAAATTCCATCCCGGAAGAACCTTCACAGCTCTTTCCGATCATAGCTGCTTCCGGACAGTCGCCGGGTGAGCTATCCGTAGAACTGGTTTCTATGTATGACAAATTGGATGCGGAGCTGAACAGCGCCAAAGATACTGCAACCGCCGGTATTTCAGGGCTTGAACAGCAGCAGCAGCTCATCACCCAGACCCGCAGCAAGCGGCTTGAAGAGATCGAGAAGGCCCGGCAAGAGGAACTGGCTAAAGCCAAAAAGGAAGAAGAAGCCAAACTCGCCCTTGAGAAACAGAAGAAGGAAGACGCAGAAAAGGCCAAAGCTGAATTAAAAGCTACTCCTGAGCCTGAAGCCGTTAGTACGGCAGCTCCAGATGTCCCCGAAGCCAGCGCCACCCCGGCACCCGCCGGTGACAACCAGATCACGCCTCCAAAAGGGGATGTGACAGAGACACCTACCCAAGAACCTCAGGCAACAGAGCCTCCGATACCAGGTCCGGAAATGACCGCATCACCTTCGGAGCCACAACTCATTAAAGGTGGAGACTGACATGCTTATCAAAAAAATAATTAGCCATACTTTATCCGCAGTAATGGTATTGATTTTCGTGGTGCTGGCAGTAGCAGTTGTAGTGTCCAGGGCCTCGGGAGGCGAACCTACCCTTTTTGGATATGAGATCAAGTCGGTGCTTTCCGGTTCAATGGAGCCAGGTATTCAAACCGGATCCATCGTCGCCCTGAAACCCGGAGGAGACATGACCCGGTTCCATAAAGGCGATGTCATCACCTTTATGAGCGAGGATAATATCCTGATCACTCACCGAATTGTGGATGCTTCAGCAAAAACCGCTGCCGGCGAGGTCATCTATCATACCAAAGGCGATAACAATGACGCTGCGGATATGACGCCCGTGAGTTCAGGGAATATTGTGGCCCAGTACACCGGAGTCACCATTCCATATGTAGGATATGCCATGAATTTTGCCGCCTCCAAAGCCGGCAGTGTGGTCCTGATGATCGTTCCCGGACTTCTGCTCCTGCTTTATGCGCTCTACAGTTCATGGAAGGCTCTTACGGCGCTTGAGAAAAAAAACACCGTGCTTCCCCAGGCACCTCCGGGAACTGACATACAGCCCTGATCCGATTGTCCGCTTCCGCCTACGAAACGGAAGATACAATATACATTTATCATTCGCTTTACTAATCAGAGGAGGAATAAGAATATGGGTATCAAGAAAACATTGGGTTTTGGCATGGCATCGGCAGCACTCGGTTTGTCTTTGATTGGCGGAGGAACCTTCGCATATTTCAGCGATACTGCGACAAGCACGGCAACCTTCGCAGCAGGTACGCTGGATCTGAATTCTGATCCTTCCGTAATCGTGGATATCCCTAACCTGAAACCGGGTGATACTGTAACCAAAACCTTCAAGCTCAAAAATGACGGAACCCTGGACATCGGCTCAGTATTGCTGAAGACCACTACAGAGATTACAGATACGCTCGGCGACAACAACGGTGTCGATCTCAGCAAATTCATCAAGGTTAAATTCCTGAAGAATAATGATAAAGGAACCATTCTCACACCGGAGGTTGTCGTATACGAAACCACACTGGATGCCCTGAAGAGCCAAACCCCCGATCTTGTAAACAATACCGGTCTGGATCAAATCTGGACGGAAGCCGACGGTATCAAAGCTCAGAGCAGCGACAGCTTTACAGTCAAGTTCGAATTCGTTGACAATGGTGAAGCACAGAACTATTTCCAAAAGGATAAGCTGAAGCTGACTTGGAACTTCGAGGCCAAACAAGGCCCTAAAAAAGATTATTAATTCATAACGGACTGCATTCTGAAGCAGCCTACCCTGATTCCGAAGCCGGAGCAGATTAGGCTGTTTTTTCTTTGTAACGATTGATTTTTGTCCATTTTACGGAAATTTGTTATACTGATAAAAAGAAACGTCTTCGCCGTCCTCCGAAAGAGGCGGTATCCGTTTCTCCATAAATAGAAGGACAATGTATAGCGTCAAGCATATACATTCTTATATTTCAATTGGAAACGGCTACGTCGTCTTTTACAAGCTTATGCTTCCGAAGCAGCAATACTACGTATCGCCTTCAAATAGCCGTTTCAGCGAGAAATATAAGGATGATTGATGGCATAGAACAGTTAAATCCTTATATTTTAACAATAAGTACGGAGGGGCGTTGTAATCGTGCCGGATAATATGGGAAGTCGCATCCACCAACTCCGTCTGGAAAAAGGCTGGTCCTTATCCGAATTAGCGGACAAGTCAGATGTGGCAAAATCATACTTAAGCAATGTAGAAAGAAATATCCAATCCAACCCCTCTATTCAATTCATCGAAAAAATCGCCGATGCGCTCCAGGTGTCTATCCACAGCCTGCTCTATGGCGAGCCCTCAGAGACTGACGAATCCGCACTAGATGGCGAATGGTTCCGGCTCGTTCAAGAAGCCATGGCTTCCGGCATAAGCAAACGGGAATTCAAAGAATTCCTCGATTATCAAAAATGGCGGCTAGAGCAAAAGGATCAATAACGGGCGGTTGTCCTAAGGCTCCAGCGATACAGAAAAGGGCACAGCGTCTGGCGCTGTGCCCTTTTCTGTATGTATTCCCGCAAAGTAAACGCCCCTACATTACCTGCAACGTTGTCTTTTCACTTAAAAACTGGCGGATTTCATCTGCCCCGATGCCTGCTTTCTTCGCCGACATCAGCAAATACACCCATTCTAGATCCAGATCACCCATCAGCAGTTCTCCGTCATTCCCCTGGTTGGACTTATCCAAGATATCTCCTCCTAGAATTTTTGCGTCCCCAGGCAGTCCGGCCGTCGTAGTAGTTGAAGCCTTTCTACATTAGACCCGAGACTTTGTGTCCCTGCCTTTCAGCAGGTTTACCCTTTACTGGATCCTTTACATGAAAGGATCTGGTTAGAAAACAATGAAACCGTTATCCGCAATAACATTATATAAGTTCTCACGAGAAAAGTGTGTCGATTTATGGAAATTTTTTATGACAAGTAGTGCAAAAGAACAGTTTTTTTTGCTGGGATTTGTCCAATAGATATGACTTTAGGAACTATTCATGAAGCCTTCGGTGGCATCCATGGGTAATTATTACCGGATCACCCTGTTCACATCCAGCTTCAGGTAACCGATATCCGTTTTCCATCATTTGAGGACTGAATCATGCCGTTTTGCGAACGGATTCCCCGAAAGTATGAATTGATTACACGCCTTGAAAGTAGCACAATAAGATGAGGAATGAAACCGCAACCATCGCAGCTCCACTGGGCGCCCAAGCCTCATGCCGCACGTGGAGTTCATCCGTTAGGAGGATGTATTCATGGCAGTTAAAGAGCCCTATAACGAATCCATTTGGAGTAAGTATCACGGCCCCAATCTGGGCTACATTCAAGAGAAATATGAGCAATTTGTTCATGATCCTTCATCCGTAGAACATCATTACCGCGATTTGTTTACCGTTTCCGGCCCTCCTCCGCTCGCTCCGGATGCCGTTCAGGCTCCGCAGCCGGCCCTTTCGGGAGACACCGAGTGGCTGAGAAAGGCCGTACGAGCTTCCAAGCTAATCGCCAATATTCGTATATATGGCCATATGGCCGCCAATATCGATCCGCTGGAGCAGGTTAACAGCCCTATGGCGAAATGGCTGGATTATGAAACCTATGACTTGACCCGCGAGGACCTGATTGCCTTGCCTGCCTCGCTGATCTGGGAGAATGCGCCGCCGGATGTTCATACCGCATGGGATGCCGTTCACCGGATGCGTCAGGCATATACGCAGACTATCGCCTACGAATTCGGACATGTGCATGACGAACAGGAGCTTCGCTGGCTGAACGGTCAGGCGGAGTCTACAAGCTCCCCCGCGCCGCTGAACAATACCGAGCGCAAGGAGCTGCTGAACCGCCTGATCCAGGTAGAGCAGTTCGAGACCTTCCTGCATAAGACCTTTGTCGGCCAAAAACGCTTCAGCCTGGAAGGCAATGACGCGCTGGTGCCCATGCTGGACGAGATTGTCCGTGCCGCCGCGCATGATGGTGCAGAGCATATCCTGATGGGCATGGCCCACCGCGGACGTCTGAATGTACTGGCTCATATTCTCGGGAAGCCCTATGATATTATTTTCTCGGAATTCCATCATTCTCCGAACAAGGAGCTTTTCCCTTCCGAAGGCTCCATGGGCATTAACTACGGCTGGACCGGCGATGTGAAATACCATTTGGGTGCTGACCGCGCCGTGCGCGAGGGCGAGACCGTCCGTACCCGTATTACACTGGCCAATAACCCGAGCCATCTGGAATTCGTCAACCCTGTCGTTGAAGGCTTTACACGTGCAGCTCAGGAAGACCGGAATTCCCCGGGTTTGCCGCAGCTCGACACGAACAAGGCCATGGCTGTACTGATGCACGGGGATGCCGCTTTTCCGGGCGAAGGAATTGTTGCGGAAACGCTCAACATCGGCAAGCTCAAAGGGTACTCCAACGGCGGTACGGTGCATATTATCGTCAATAACCGGATCGGATTCACTACCGAAAGTGAAGATTCCCGTTCCACCCATTATGCCAGTGACCTTGCCAAAGGCTATGAAATCCCTGTGGTTCACGTCAATGCCGATGATCCGGAGGCCTGCATCTCCGCTGTCCGCCTGGCTAGCGCCTACCGCAATCAATTTAAGAAGGATTTCGTGATCGATCTGATTGGATACCGCCGCCACGGTCATAATGAGATGGATGATCCTGAAACCACCCAGCCGATTGTGTATGGCAGAGTGCGTAACCATCCGACCGTCTATCGTGTCTATGCGGAACGCCTGCAGCGGGAGAAGATCATCACGGCAGATGATGTGAACCAGATGAACCTTGATGCGGAAAAAGTGCTTCAGGAAGCCTTCGACCTGATGAAGGATGGCAAGCGCAAGAACGGAGAAGCCAAAACCTCGGTACCGCTCGAAACGGAAGCAACTCAGCCGCAATCCACGGCGGTGCAGCTGGAGCAACTGCAGCTGATCAACCGGGAACTGCTGACGGTACCGGACGGCTTCAAGGTCTATCCGAAGCTGGAGCGAATTCTGCAGCGCCGCAAGGATGCGCTGAAGGACGGAGAACGGGTAGACTGGGCACTGGCCGAAACGCTGGCATTCGCCACTATCCTGAAGGACGGTACACCGATCCGCCTGAGCGGCCAGGATTCCCAGCGTGGAACCTTCGCCCACCGTCATCTGGTGCTGCACGACAGCGAGACAGGTGCACTGTTCTCTCCGCTGCACCAGCTTAGCGATTCCAAGGCATCCTTCGGGGTGTACAACAGCCCGCTCTCAGAAGCCTCGGTACTCGGCTACGAATACGGCTACAATGTGTTCGCGCCAGAAACCTTCGTGATCTGGGAAGCACAGTATGGCGATTTCGCCAATGCTGCTCAGGTTATTATCGACCAGTTCATTGCTGCCGGACGCGCGAAATGGACCCAACGCAGCAATCTGACGATCCTGCTGCCGCATGGATATGAAGGGCAAGGCCCTGAGCACTCCAGTGCCCGGCTGGAACGGTATCTGCAGCTCTCCGCTGAGGAGAACTGGACTGTGGCGAACCTGAGCTCCGCAGCGCAGTATTTTCATCTTCTGCGCCGCCAGGCAGCCTTGTGCGGCAAGGGAGAGGCCCGCCCGCTCGTGATCATGGCTCCGAAGAGCCTGATCCGCAACCCGCGCAGCACCTCCTCCGGAGCCGAGCTGGCTTCCGGCGGATTCCAGCCTGTACTTTCCGAGCCGCTTCTTGGCGGCAGTCCCGGGGAGATCAAACGGCTGGTAGTGTGCAGCGGCAAGGTGACTCTCGATCTGCAGACGGAGCTGGAGGCCGCCAAGGATCAAGACTGGTCCTGGCTGCATATCCTCCGTCTGGAGCAGCTCTATCCATTCCCTGAACGGGAACTGGCTGCACACCTCAGTGCGATGGGTTCCCTTACGGAAATTGTGTGGCTGCAGGAAGAACCGAAGAACATGGGCGGCTGGAGTTATGCCGAGCCCCGGCTGCGGGCCATCGCCCCGCAGAACGTCAAGGTGCAGTATATCGGCCGTCCGGAGCGATCCAGCCCGGCTAGCGGATATGCGGACGTGCATACTTTTGAGCAGCGTCGTATAGTAACAGAAGCCCTGAAATTGAACTCGCAAGTACAAGCGGCTGTACCGTCTTCCAGATAGAGGGCGGTGTCTCGGTAACGTAAACTATTCTATTTGGGGAGGTAAGGGCCTGTGTCCGAAATTAAAGTACCTGATTTGGGCGAATCTATTTCCGAAGGAACGATCTACAAATGGCTGGTAAAAGAGGGGGATACGGTCGGTCAGGGGGATGTGCTCGCTGAACTGGAGACTGATAAGGTCAACCTGGAGATCAGCGCGGAGGAGGACGGCGTCATCTCCTCCATCCTGCGCCAGGCCGGCGAGAATGTAGCCGTCGGCGAAGCGATCGGCATCATCGGCAGCGGCGCCGGTACGGCAGGCGCCGAAGCGCCGCAGAGCGCTGCGGCCGGCAAGCCGGAGGCTCCTGCTGCGAGCAGCGAAGCCCCAGCGGCTGCCGCACCGCAGGCAACGGCGCCAGCTTCCCCCGCCGCACCCGATGCAGCGGCGGCGGGCACTGCGGCCCTGGCTTCGCCGGGGGCGCGCAAGCTCGCGCGGGAGCGGGGCATCGACCTCGGCGAGGTCAGTGCCCGCGACCCCATCGGCCGGATCGCTACGGCCGATGTGAAGGGCCATGGCGCAGCCGGGCCGGAGGCCGCTGCGCCAAGCGCTCCGGCGGCAGCGGCCGCGCCTGCGCCGGTGAAGCCTGCGGCGGCAAGCTCCGCGCCGCAGGAGGAAGGCAAAGCCGTCGAGCGCAAGCGCATGTCGCGCAGACGGCTGACCATCGCGAGCCGCCTCGTCGAGGCGCAGCACACCGCGGCCATGCTGACCACCTTCAACGAGGTGGACATGACCGCGATTCTCGACATCCGCAAGCGCCGCAAGGATGCCTTCAAAGAGAAGCATGATGTCGGACTCGGCTTCATGTCCTTCTTCACCAAAGCGGTGATCGGCGCACTCAAGGCCTATCCGCTGCTGAACGCCGAGATCGACGGCGAGGATCTCCTGATCAAGAAATACTATGACATCGGCATTGCCGTATCTGCCAAGGAAGGCCTCGTAGTGCCGGTCGTCCGCGATGCAGACCGGCTAAGCTTCCCGGAAATTGAGCGGAAGATCGGTGAGCTGGCCTCCAAGGCACGCACGAATACGCTAAGCCTGCCAGAACTGCAGGGCGGTACCTTTACTATCACCAATGGCGGGGTTTTCGGCTCACTCATGTCAACACCAATCCTCAATACACCGCAGGTCGGTATTCTCGGCATGCACAAGATCCAGCTCCGTCCGATCGCCCTGGACGAAGAAAGAAGCGCCAACCGCCCGATGATGTACATCGCACTGTCCTACGATCACCGCATCGTGGACGGCTCGGAAGCAGTTAGCTTCCTCGTCAAGGTCAAGGAATTGCTGGAAGATCCTGAAGCACTGCTGCTGGAAGGCTGATCCCTTACATCTTCGGATAAGAAATCACCACAAATCTAGAAATAATCTTCTTCAAGAGGGCTACACAGACAGTTTGAAATCGTCTGCGTAGCCCTTTTTCTCTATAACCATTCTATTCCTGCCTCCACGGAAACCTCTTACAATTAATTCCCCTTCACAACTATGCCCAGCAGAAAGGTAAGTGGATTATCTCCACCTATTTTTGTCAAAATCATCATTATATAAGTATTTAAATGGATTTCTGGACTTCCGTCAAGAAAGTGGACATAAAAAAATAGATTTATGCGGTCTTTTTCTTTTTGAACTTCGCTGCAAATTGGACAGGGGAAAGATAACCCAGTGCACTGTGGATTCGCTTGCGGTTATAAAAAAACTCAATATACTGGAACATCTCATCCTGCGCTTGCTGTTTTGTTTTGAATTTGGTGCAATAGACAAACTCTTTCTTTAGGATGCTATGAAAGGATTCGATACAGGCATTGTCATAGCAATTCCCCTTGCGGCTCATGCTCGCCTTCATACGGTA
>NZ_LVWH01000034.1:0-8637 GCF_001909045.1 Paenibacillus sp. P3E
GGCTTGCATTGCAGTCGAGTTTACGGACATCTACGGGAATTAGCGATGGTAGGCATTACCTGCACATCTCATATCAACTGACCTTCGTTTCAAAGTCAAAAAAGAATACACTAAGAATCTAGTGCGTTATTGCTACGGTCAGACTCTTATACATCGTACGCAAATAAGTTGGATGAGGTGTGTATCTTTGAATTCAACTTTATCCTGATATTGCATATGAAACAACTCACGATTCTTCACTGCACCTTAATTATCGTTGCAAGTGTCAGTTAAATTGCGGACAAAGTCCTATTCTTTTAATAACACCTTACTTAAAGTTGTCTGTCTTGCTATCCGTCTTGGAAGGTGCGGTTCTATCTTCCTCCCTCTCACTATCGCTACAGGGTATCTAAAGTTGCGAGTGAAATTGAAAAAACTACAAGAAAGCGAACATAACAAAAAGCTGGTCAATCATGGTGGTATCTGACCATAATCGACCTGTTATATGTAACGCTTGAGCGTTAATTAGGTTATACTAATCAAGCATTTACGTGCGTACAAAGGAAATCAAGAAATCATGTAGCGGTATTACATGGGTTAAGTGTGCTAATGGTTGAATCATGGGTTCAATCGGCACTGGGTAGCCCACACAAAAAAATAACTTTTATTCCAATGCATCGAAGAATAATAATCTAATTATTTTCCCATCTCATCGTATAGTTTCTCTAAAAATCCCTCAAAATCCTTAGTAAGGAAGTACATATTACTCATATCCTCTGGGTTTTCATCATGAATCCAAAAATAAACATTCCCAAAATGCTTTTCAGTAAGACCTAAACAAATTTGATTTCCACCCGAATCATCTGCAATTGGAATAAAGCCAATATCCATTATATCGTCAAATATATCAATTTTCTTGTCTAAATTGTCATACATTTCACCAATACCATAGAAAATATTTACCATACCAATGCCTTTCTCTTTAGAAATATTAAAGTAATATGGTCTAGGATAACCCCCATTGTATTTCAATAAAAATTCTCGATATTGTTGGGGAAGTTGAACTTCGATTATTCTTTCAAAGTCTTGAAGTCTAGATTCTGTTAAAACTTCATTGTCTCCTTGTATCTCCAATTTAATCTCCTCCAGTTCCATTTACAATGGACTGTCCGCCCATGTGTTTAAATTCGTCATGTATATCTTTTTCAACTAGTACCATTGTCTTTCCATCCTCAAAATGATGCCAAGTGTATCCTTCTGGAGGCTTATTTTTTTCTGGCACAGATGGATTAGATGATTTACTAAGCCCTGCCTCTGTGTTTGCCGCCTCATAGTCTTTTGGATAATTTTTAGGTTGTGCATATTCAATTTCTACTGGTTTTACATTAGGGTGATAATATTTTGAAAAATCCGGGAATCCATTGGGATAACTTATCGATATTCCACTTTTGTTAGTCTACGTCCAGACTCCTTTTTCATCAATAGAAATATGCCCACCTTTAGCATACCATCTTTCTGGAATTCTAGCGTACTTGGGCTCTGTCTCCATTATCTCTTCTGTGATATCTGATAGTTCTAATTTTCCTGTCTTTTTACCCGTCCCCTTAATACCATTCCCACCCTTTTCTCTACGGAATATATCCATCTCATTATCGAAATGGATTTGTACGGGTGTCTTTGGAAGTGACTTTGTACCCGTCTGAATATCGTCAATCCTGAATTGAAATCCTTCATTTGTACTGAATAATGGCGATTGACCAGGAATCTTAAATTCTTGTACTGGATCTATAGTTTTCGGAAACTTCGGAATTCCGCCGCCTGTTGGAAGCAAGGACTTTTCGACTGGCCAAACAACAATGTTACCATTCCCAGACTGTTAAGCCAATGGTCAGCTGACCAGGCTTCTTCTGGATTGAATGCTCTCTTCGCCATCTCAACGGTCCCGAGCGTCAACCAATCCGCGAACTTCTCCGTCGAATCAAACATATGGTCAGATCGGGCTTTTGCTCCCTCATACGCTGCAGTGGGAAGATCCCCTGTTACCCCTATCGTCAGCCAATTGAAAAAGTCATAGGGGGAATCTATCGCCTTTTCTGCACGGGTTCTTAACGTATCTACAAACCCTGTCCCAATCTCTTTGAAACTGTCCAATGATTTAAAGAAGGCATTCTTTGTCTCAGTGGCTTCCTCTTTTTCATCCGGCGTTTTTGTTGCAAACAGATTATAGCTTCCTAATTGGACGATCGAGGAAGTTAATTGGGCAACGTCCCCCCAAGCTTCTGCACCTTTGCTCGTCATCACATGCACTCTCAAATTGACCCCAGTGGCGATCATTTGCTTCATAGTAGCATGAATACCTTCCAGTTGCCCCTTCGCCCAATTGCCCTTGTCCCCTTTCTCCATCGCTGTCCGCAGCAGCAGTTGATACGTCTCATTCTGCACTAGCGGTACATTACCCGACGTAATTGACGGATCGTAGTCACACGCCTTCACCGCCGGTTGCTTGAAATACGCGCTTAGATCTTTCCCCGCCTCATATTGAACCTTGTCTACGCCTAGGGACTCCAGCTTCTTACGCGCATCCTCCGCCAGCTTGTGCATCGCATCCATTTGTGTTTGATTTCCAAAAACTTCGTATACCTCGAAGGCTGTCTGCGCCTTCGCGATCAGATTCCGCGCTTCGTTGATATCATTTAGCTTGCTTTGCGCTGCGATACCTTCTACGGTCTCTAGACCGGACTTTTGAAGGATGTCCCGAAGATTCCTTACCATCGGATCGCTATCCAGTTCATCCCGGCCTATTAGGGCAGCAATGGAGGAGATCAATTTCGTCGCTGCTTTCTGAGCAAAGGTTGGAATCGAATACCTCCCTTGGCTTCCGTTCCCCCCAAAACTTCCCAACATGCCTGCAAAGAGGCTGAACGGCTGGGTGAGCTTGCTGGTTTGCCGCTTGTTCTCTTCCTGAACGTTTTGGACACCTTGGACCGCGCTCCGAATGAGATCCTCCAGTTTTTCTGCTTCCACCGTCAGTTCATTGATGAGCACCTGGGCCTGCACCAGGTTTTGTCCTAACGGAATACCGCTCCAGTTGTTGGTCTGGCCTTTCAACTGCAGGTATAGCTGATTCGTGTCCTGGCTCACCAGACCTATTTTTGTTCGCAGGCGCTGAACTTCATCTACGCTAAATACTAGCTTCGTTGACGCCATGTGCTTCCCCCTCAACCGAAACAAGCGTGTATAGAGATTATTTCTCAAAAAGATCTATATTGGTTTCCGAGTGATACTTAATTCCACTTCATTTTTTTGAACCCACTTTTGGTACACGCCTCTATCTACCATTTCCATACCTAGCTGTTCACAAATTTTATAATCCATGTAGGTTGCAATAATTAACAATTTATCATCTGAATCTTCAGTGACAACAAATTGGTAGTTCTTATATTTCGCTTGGTAATATTTCTTATATATATCCGTCAACTCAGTTCTCTTAACTTTTTTGATGTACTTTAGTCCTTTGTACAAAATAAATCCTCGATTTAGAACTGCAGGGTCATTCGAACGCAAAACAACTTCTTGGTCATTAGCGATACCCGCTTCATACTCGGTTCCGTTGTATAGAGCGTATATATTCTCCTTCATAATTACTGCCTCCTAGGGATTAACTTTTATAAACTGCCCCAAAATCACATCATAAGTGGCTAATAGAACTTCTGAACCCTCTTTGCTTACTTCGTATAATTCCGCTCCATCAAAAAGTGACAGATATCCATCATACTTATACTCTGGGATGGACTGGTCATTTGTCGCTTTAGTAAAACCATTACCAGTAAAGGGCTGTGGCTCTGAAACAATCCCTCCCATTTCATTGCTATAGGGTATTTTTATATTTGAAGACTCTGGTGTTTTGAATTTTATGACTCTTAATATTTCATCTGTGCAGCATTGAATTTTGTACCAGAGTAATCTAATCTTAGACGTTATAGATGTTCATATAATCTTCTAATTGAGTTACATCAGAAGCTCTATAACCCCATACTTGAACATACGTTCCATCAAGATATTTTGCTATGTCTTCATTAGGTATAACCCTTTGCATTATTGTCGTGTTATCAGGCATGGGGATACTGGTTTTCCATGTCATTCAACCATTGATATACTGCCATGTTCATCATCCTTTTCTATGTTGTCAGAAGCGATGTTCCTTCAATTTCTCTATACGATTAAGGTAATGTGACAGTTAAGACCCCTGTAAAAGAAAATCCCCCGCAAACGGCGGGGGGATAGGTTAGTCAAACAAAGGCAAGTATTTACGGTAGAAATCGATATGATCGTCGGATAGCCGCCAATCATACCGATTAAGAAACTGAGCAACCTTGGCTAAGACCTGATTCGATGAACGACATCATTGTGTTTAGACTTAGTAAGGTAATGTACGAGGCTTAGCACGACTTGTTCCTGTGATATCGGGTCTTTGACGTACTTTACGAAGATGCCGACAAGCTCGTCCATATCATCAGAATAATGTCCTAGGAAGTTCTCCTGCCGCATCAGGGCTAGGGCTGTGCCTAACGGTAGTCGTTTCATGGATTCGCCCCCTTCTGCGGCATCGGGGGCGGCTAGCTTTTGCTGAACGCTCTACTTCCTCCGAGAGAGATACTGCCACTGTACTTCCTGTTCATCATAGCCATTCTGTACCATGACATTCAGGATGGCGCGGGGGAAGGAATCAGTGTAGCCGTACAAGCAACTTCGAAACCTTTCCTATGAGATATCATGCAGGACAACAAACGCTCGATGTACTAGCCCTAGCTTCTGAATGCATTCTTTGACTGAGTGTTGCATGAATGCTTTCTCCTTTCAAGTTGTCTCCCTTTATAGGTTAGACACTCTACAGGTAGGAATCACACCAGACATACATAAGCATAGGGCATTTTGAAGTCATGAATTTGTCACATCGGGAGTAATCCATGAATATCAAGACAGCTTAGTTATTAACGGTAATTCCCGAATGGATTCGATTAAATTTCCGCATCCCGTCACACTATTTAGATGATTTACCGATTAGGTTTATTCTTCGCACTGGCAAGAGAACCTGAATTTGCTTGGCTTCATTATCTCCCGCCCGCTTAATGGACGGTGCGCGGTGCACTGACTGGCTTATTTGGCTACTAAATTACAATATCCTGGTATCCTACATCAACCACCTCTTCATTCAATAAACGAAGTCCCAGTCCATTTTCCTGGTCCCATGTGCAATTAAATAGTATTCCAATATCTCGACCTTCTCTTATATCTCCATATGGAACCACAATTCCATCTAGAGCAATCATCTCAAGAATTTGGTCACTTGTTTCGACTAAGGGATAATTTTCATTCTGAGCGATATCGTAACCCAATTCATGTCGCTTTTGTCGATAATAATTTAATATTGGTTCAAGGATACTTTCATGCAATTGCTCCCAACTCTTCATTAACGCTTGGTATGCCACGTACTGTTCTTCATCAAATTCCCCATCTTCTTCGCCATCAATCATTAATGTAATATCAGTTTCTCTTCCGAAAAAAAGAATAGTAGTATCCTTAGACCAACTATAGTTATACTCAAGATCACCAAAGATTGGATCATTTTTTTTCATTTTATTACCTCCTTTTGTTTATTTGGCAAAACCTCCAGGTTCAAATGCCCCTGCATTAATCTCTCCTACACCGCCAAGATGTCCAAACGTACTGTTTATATTTGTTGGCACAAGTTGCATTGTTTTTACGTCATTTAATTCATGCCATGTTAAGTTGTTTTTTTCACGATAAATCTTTATATCCCTTGCACTAATTTTACCAGACTCCATTCCGAATTGGCGTGCTAATTCAGGAGAACTATTGAGTTGCTCAGCCAATTTTGAATCTGTTTGAATGAAGTTTTCCCTTCGTGCTTTTCCTCCATATGTTCCTTTTCCGCCTAGCATATATTCGATTTCTACTTGCGCTTTTGCTACAGGTGAAAAGTCAGGTACAGCATTATTATATTGTATACCGTCAATGCCAGCCTCCTCTAATACTTTTTGTACTTCAGGATCAGGTGGCGGCTTAAGAATACACTTAGATTCGCCCCTAGTTCCTTCAAAACCAACTTTTGGATTTTCAGGTGCAGGTGTCTGACTAAGTCTTGCTTCATAAGAACTGGCAAATTCAGTTTGCTTGGAAGCAGGCGGAGTATTATCAATCTTACCCGTCCCCTCAATACCATTTCCACCCTTTTCTCTACGGAGTATATCCATCTCATTATCGAAATGGATTTGTACGGGTGTCTTTGGAAGTGACTTTGTACCCGTCTGAATATCGTCAATCCTGAATTAAAATCCTTCATTTGTACTGAATAATGGCGATCGACCAGGAATCTTAAATTCTTGTACTGGATCTATAGTTTTCGGAAACTTCGGAATTCCGCCGCCTGTGGGCAGCGCTTTATGGAAAATTCAATATACTTTGCTGTAAATAATGTTCCTTCATCTAGCCGCATCTTTGATCACTTCACTTCATGAAGGGTTGTATTTTCAAAAAAACTGGAAATTGAATGAAACATTTCAAGTTTTATCATGAATACCACTCATCATCTAAAAATTCCTCATCAGCATTGCTAGGTTCTATATTTCTTATGTATATGAATCTTTTTATTTCTGACCGGACCAACGCTTGATCCTTACTTTCAATTAAAAAACCTCTATGATTATTCCAGGTCATATCAACCTCCAGTACTATATCCAAATCCCGGCACCATTCTATAAAATCATACATGATCATTGTGAAACAAACGTTGAATTTACGAATTGAAACCCAAACACCTATTCTGCCATCTGCAAAATCTTGTTGACGTAATTTTAAATCTCCACTTAAGAACCACTTAGTATTTTGATAATGCTTCTCTTCAAAAATAATTTATACCTCCCATTGTTTGTATAGTCCTGTCAGTACATCCATCCTGGTTGACTGGCTTATTTTCGTCTAAAGACGCTGGACTTCATCCGCATTGAATACTTGCTTCGTTGATGCCATGCCCTCTTCCTCTGCATCTAATAAACCCTGACAAATTAGTACCAACAGTTACCTGACCGTACAATACTCAATAAAATACACTTTCCGTGCGGCCTCCTCGGGGTCGAGCAGAGTTTCAATTACAGCCGCCCCAGCCGGTACACCTTCTCCATAATCCCCACATCCTGTATGGACTGCTCCTGCAGCCCTCGGGGTAATGTGAACTGCTCCTCCCGGTAGCGCATAGTTCTCCATGCGTGCATGATCAATTCGATAGACGGATAACTGATCTATTTGCCAGTATGCATATTCCCTTGGTGTTCAATTCAAATTCATGGGTTTTGTCAAACTTCCCCGTTTTAGGTTTTGGTGGTTAGGGAGTCTTTGTTCCGTTTGGTCCCTTAAGATCCGGCTGTGCTTCCTCCCATTTCGTCACATATGTAACTTTTATGCTGCATTTATACCGAATCAAACCCTGTCATATTGGCAAAGGTATGCTCAAACAAATAGTTTTTACCCAAGGCATTGGCGTATAAATTCTCTGAGGTGGGAATCCCCGTCGGCGCATCAAAGTGGATTCCATACGCAGCTTCATCGCCAAGAATCCCCCCGTTCGCATTCGGTTCCATAAATGACGTTTGCGGGGCCGTCAGGATATTTCTTTAGATTTGTAATTTCCTCAGGTGTAAAATTCAGTTTACCTTCGGCTTGAGTAGCTTTACCCGTCCCCCCAAATACGGGTCTCCTCTATCTCCTTTGCTTTAGCTTCGATTTCCGCTAATCATTAGATCTCCCACACCAGCAATAACGATATTGAATCCCACAGCCGCTATTCGCTCACCCAGACTTTGCTTTCCATCATCCCTGAAATCATTGAACGCGTCCATTGCTTCGTCCACGGTCCCGCTACCACCGACTTCATTAAGGTGGGTGAGAAGTTCCCCACTGCACCTGAGGTTTTTACACTGTTCAAATACTTCAACGGTAGGCCTATGCTGATGAGGTTCCCCGCCAATTATCCTGCATTCTTTCCATACGGATTATCCGTCGGGTCAACATCCCCTACCGGTTTGGGTCCCATAGTCCAATCCGTAATTGTCCCTGCCATTCCATACGATGCACGTATCGATTGCATTCACCAGGATATTGCTTCCGCCTTCCAGAATATTGGCAAGCATCTGGTTTCCGACACCACTTCGCAACATCTACAAGAAGACGAAAATAACGAAAAACAGTTCAATCATGGTTGTATCTGACCATAATCGACCTGTTTCTTGTAACGGAATAGCGTTATTCAGGGTATTAAATTAAGCATTGATGTAAGTTCAAGTAAAATGACGAAATACTTATACGGGTATTACTTAAGTCCAGTCTGCTCGGGCTTAGCCGCTAGACTTACTCAGCACTGGATGGGGCTACTTTCATCTACCGCTGTTTAGCATATAATAGATTCAATTTCAAAGATTATACTTTATTTCCATGACAGATTCGACGCGGTTTGAAAATTATTTTTATTTAATGATGATCCTGTAATCCCTATCTGTAATAATAAACTTGCCAGTTAAATCGATGGATAAACCCTCATATTTTTCGTTAACCATTTCTTTAAGTGTTAGCATATCTAGCCCC
>NZ_LVWH01000035.1:0-8418 GCF_001909045.1 Paenibacillus sp. P3E
TCATAAATTTGATATAAATGTATAAATTTATTAGGAAATCAATAAGGCAGTAACCAGTTCTAACCGCCCCCGACTCACCTTGTCCTTCTCTGTAGCTCATGAGACATACCGGTTGCTTCGATTCTTACACGGTTCCGGTAATGCTGCCACTCTAGGAACAAGAGAACGCTGCCTGTTATGCTCTCCCCTGCGGCGTTCCTGCAGATGCCCGCCTATAAATTATTGAACCCCTTATTTTTGACCCTATCTCAAAAATTGACACCCGACGGGCGGCGGCCGCCGGAGATTATCAAGGCATTTAAAGTCCTAGCCTTCTTAGCCTTTTCCTCAGCGGCCTCCTTATCTTTTCCCATGCTTCCAATCGCACCAATACCCCCTGAAATGATAATTTATAACAAAAAAAGTCTATCAAATACAGGGAAATATTGCTATACGAGATTAGGTCTAAGGATATATAATTATATCGAAAGATTACTGTGTAGGCGGTGTAGTTATGTCCTGGGAGCCTTTTGGATATATGGTGTTTTCGACGATTGAGACAATTTCTGTATATTGTCTAATAATGTCGCTATTCCGGTTTAGATTCCAAAGTTACATTTGGCAGGCCTTGTTCATGGTGTTATTAATCAATCTACAGAGTTACATAATGAGAAATGAGTTTTCACTTTCGTATCTCGTCCCATTGATAACTATTTTGCTATTTGCCGTCTTTTTTACAGTGGTTGTAAGAATACCATTGATTTGGTCGGTGATTGTTACAGTACTGGGTTACGTGGTCTATGCGTTTCTACAAACGGGTCTGGCAAAGCTATTGTTCGGATCAATCGCAATTGCTCAGAAAGATATTTCGGACGGGTATTTGCTGCAGTTTGCAAGCGGATTTATAATCATACTGCTCTCAATATGGCTTTATAAAATTGGCTGGGGATTCAAGTTCGATTTTGAGCGATTACGCTTTAAATTTGAGGATGTGCTGATGATCATGCTAATTAGCATCTTCCTGGTCTTCGTTTCGGTGGTGTTTTATTATAACGATTTGCTTGTCAACATACTTTTTTTTGCTGCAGTGATGGTATTTTTACTCTACTATGCAGTTCACAAGGAGGCAGAGGAAGACATTGATTGACGCTATTTCTACAAGATTGGCAACTGGGATTAAGAATACAGTATCGGATCATCCAGCTTCTCATGCGGTGCTTAAGTTTGCTATTGCTGTGATTCTCAATGTATCATTCATCATTTTACTGACCCTTGTAGTATCACTGTTCACTGGACGAACGGCTGAAGTTGGGCTGATATTGATTTCCTTCGCATTACTGCGACAAGTATCAGGTGGTATGCATCTCAAATCTGGGACGGCATGTGTATTGTTTACCACTTTGTTATTTACACTCTTATCCTATGTGAATGTAAGCAACATGTATGTCGAGATAATGAACGTGGTGAGCCTCACACTTGTTTTATGGCTGGCTCCTATTGGAATAGAGCGGCAGACCCGGATTCCAAAGCGTCACTGGACAAAACTTAAGATTATTGCAGCGGCGTTGATTGTATCTAATATCGTACTTTGTTCCCCTGTGATCGCAGCTAGTTTCCTTGCTCAATCCATTAGTTTGTTAATTTCTTGGAGGGGGGTTAAATCATTATGATTAATTTACACCGTAAAACTGTTTACAAGTTGGCATCTACTCTTTTGGCGGTGGCTACAATTCTTGTTACTACGACTGCTAGTATCGTATATATCAATCAGCCAGAAGTGCCTGATGAACTGCTGAAATAGTTGGAGGTAAGTATGTGTACTATAAGCGCAACTAAAGATGTAGAAGGTCGATCAGGGCTCGTGCCTGTAAGAGGGGATGATATAATATTCCTTGGTACTAATAGTTCGTCAAGCACCATACTATTGCACACTTTAGACTCTGTATTTTACACAACCGGCACGCTTAAATATTGGACAAGGGTGTTAAATGCGTCAGGGTATACTTTCTACTTGGCTGATCGCAATAATAGTATAAATATCCAGAACATCGTGGAAATCAATGACTTATTGAAGGTCGCTTACTTCGAGCGAGAACGGACGAAGGATTCAAAATATTGCACGATGTCAAAAAGCGGAATTAAAAAAGTTTGTCAACTTGTGAGAGAATCAAAATCATCAGTAGTGTTTAATTGATAGCTATCCTTCGGGGTAGCTATTTTTTTGTGCATAGGATATCCAGCAAATTGTAGATATCGGAGAAAGGGAAACCTATGAACTCCTTAACTCCAATCAATTTCATATCGTACGTGTTGGCCGAATGATCAAGGTATCTCAGGATGTCTTTCTAAAATGGCTGGAGGGATAATAAATAAGTGGTGCCAAAATCGGCACCACTTTTACTTTAGTCTACTAGAGGACACCCAAATGGCACCATTATATAAGTAGAGTCTCTATGCCAACATTCTGACAAAAGGAAAAAGCCTTGATAACCAAGGCTTTTCACGTATAGGACGGATGGGGTTCGAACCCATGACCCCTACCCTGTACTCGGCCGGGATCGCATATACCATGTTCTTTCCTTCGGTGGCGGCACGCAGTCCTCACACCTGTGGAGCAGCACCTTCAAGAAATTATCCATTATGACTACATCATATTTTCGGACACCGAAGCCGGGCCTCAGTTCATTCATGAACAGGTTGCCTGGTGGCAGCAGTGGCAGAAGGCCTGCGGGAATACGACTCCGTTTCTTATCACCCATCACAGCAGCATGGAGTGCGGGCTGGAGGAAATGCTGATGGGGTACATTCATACAGACTATCAGCGTTTCCAGATGCCAGTATACTGCAGCACGCTGGACCCGTAACCGGGGAGATTGAGGGTGCAGCCGGGATGATGCCCCGATTATTCCCGTCAAGCAGGCGGCCCGCCGGGCGGTGATGGAACTGCAGGGGCTGGAGTACCGGCAGAGATGCTGGACAACATCGGATTCATTATTGATATCGGCTTCAGCTATGACGAGATCCGCCGGATCAACACCAGCCAGTCGCCGCAGAAAGAGGCTCATGCCCTACTCTGCAATGAGCCAGGGATTTAAGGGCAAGCCCTGGTATAACTTCGACCCTGACACATCCGTCTGCCGGATCGGTAAGCAGGCTGCAGGTCGGCAACTGGACGGGAGAACATGGGATGAGTTTCCGGAAGGGAAGAAGACAGATGCCTTGACTCAATTTTAAAATGTGGAAGGCAAAATCCCGCGATAGGGGTTACTTCTCCGAATTCACGGACGGCAGAGGGGTATCTACTCAATCATGGTGGAGCAGTCCCCAGATGAGTATTGACTATGCTGGACCCGAATATCTCATTAATCGTCACCCTAACGTGCGCAATGCACGACACAACTCCTTTTTTAAAGAGCAGTACAAGTTGGAGATGGCACGGATTAAGGACGAGGAAGGGGAGACACAGCCATAACACAAGTAAAGGTTATGGGGTATACAGTTGTCGATGAAAATCCAGAGTTTTGGAGAAGCGCACACTACTGGGTTTTGGTTGAACCGCTGGAAGGAAGGTAGCAAATAGGACGTGATAATGAAAGCGAAGCTTGAGCTGATGCTCCAGACTACTGCACTGACCCTGCTGCCTCTTAGAGGTACAGGCAAAGGCTATAGAGGTAGATCCACTTCAATTTGTTGAGAACATGGCGGATGTTATGCAAGATAAAATGTCGACAGTAATACACTGGACAAACTATGACGTTGCAAACATGTTAAACGCCACCCCCCGAGAGAGGGCAGAGGCGGCATATATAACGATACAACAAATTAACGGACAGTAGACGTATACAGTGCAGGATTCAATAAAATTCACACAATAAAGAGCCCCTTACGGAGCGAATGGAACATTTAAGAAGATATATCGAATTATGAAGAAAGCGATGATAAACAGAACGGCCAGTCCCAGAAGAGAGGAAATGATAATTTTATCTGAGCGTTTATATTTACTCATCAAGGTCACCTCATCATTTTTCCCTAAATAATACCATATCTAAGAAATTAGTGCTTAGTGAAAGTCTGCAGCTGTTGCGCAGTACGAAGAAATGATGCATTAGGGCCGTCTGGCTGGCCACCATCCGACTGAATAACCCAGCAACGCGGGAGCCGAACCAGATCATTAAGGGAGTAGGAGTATCCTCCTCTCCCAAAGGAAGAGGAGACACAAACTGTGAAGGAGGAAGCTGGAAAATGATATCTAAATGTAAAGGGTTGAGTTAACTATCCAACTTGTTTGTTGATGTCTTTAATGTTTGTGCAGCCTCATCTAGATAGATATCTAAAAAAGTACCATCAGTAAATTTAATAACCACAGCATTAGTAGTGATGGCGAGATCTTCAATCGTCCTACCTTTCAGTTGTTCAGGTATAACTTTGAAATTAGTCGATTCCACATTCATCAAATCCTTTCATTGATTACACATCTTAGTAACCGGTAATAAGTATATAAAAATTATATTAGTCTAACCCTTCTCATAATAAAATTACGAAGATACCGGACAATAGACGCAAATTGCACATTAGGGAAGAGAAGGTTGTTTTGATAACGAAATAGTGTAATTATTACTTGGTAATTTTCTTGTAAGTGATACCTTGACAATGATGATTCCTAATGTGAGATAGAAAATCCCGCCTACTCCAATCAACATGAATTGTACTAAGTTCATTGTTAACACCGCCTTTGTTTGATTTTATAATTAAATGTTAATATTTTCAAGTTGCGAGGTTGCTGAGTGCTATTCATTCGACCGAGATTTGAACAGTACGAGAGTACCGGACCGTTGACGCATACTGCGAAGAAAGCAGGTTACGTTTCTCCTATCGCTTTCAGGTTATTAGACTATAGTTCGTTAATCGCTTGAACAACTAGTTCCAACGCTTTAAGTCTTCTTTCTAAAAGCGTTCTTTGTGGACTACCGATCTTTGACTTAGCATAACTGTTCTCAACTGATGGGGTTAAACCAATAAAAACTTTGCGGGCCTCTACTAAATCTTCATGTGTGTATTGATGAGGTTTTTGATTCCAGACTTTTTCTAGAATAGCTAAGCCGATGTAAACAGCATTAAGTCGTTTCTTTACTAGGGTAGTACTAGCGCCATTTTGAGTCATCTGGGACAAGGCGTTCTCGAGTTTTTTGATTGTAGATTGCAAAGATCTTATTGATTCCAATTTTTCTACATTAGATACATCTTCCATGTATATACTGTCCTTTCTTCGCTTCTAAATTATTATATTGGGCACTGTGTTCCAATAGGTCCTACTTTTTTATCTATTGATTTCACTGTATCAATTAAGAAACGCTTAGCGAGCAAAAGTGGATTTGATGAACAGTACGAAGATATAGCGCGCAGTAACAAAAAAAGGCTTAGCGGCTTTAGCTAAGCAGAGTAACTAAATCATATTCTATGAAATCTTTCTGTTTGTTAGGTGAACATGGTTTGACTCTAGAAGGGTTTTTAGGAATTAGTCCACACAATTCTTTCATATGTGCAATCCAACAAGTTTGAGCGGTATAGCCATATTCCTTTTTAATATACTCAGCAATTTGTTTATAAGTAACCAAATTTCCACCTCCATGTAGAACAGAATACATGAAAGATAACATGAGGTAAATCACATTTCGAGGATATAGCACACATAAGGGAGTAGGAGTAACCCTACTCTCCCAAAGAAAGAGTAGACGCATACTGCTCACTAGCGAATTCCAAAAGAGCTCGTTTTGAAGGTTCCAATATAAAAACCAACTGCTGTCTTAAACCTGAAAAATAAAGTCCTAGACTACTGTTGGTTTATTGAATTAACGTTCCCCGTTTGTTTGCGGAATCCATCTTATATTTTGTTAATCATAGTTCCAGGTAAGCTGCCCTTTTCTAATTTTTGCAGCATAGATAATTTGACCTGTATGAAAATGGATCTCTCTAAACATTGCCACGATAAGATTCAAAGCCGTTGTCTCGTTGTTCACCTGGCTGTATGTAAGGGGCGGAAGATTAAGAAAGGGTTGGGACATTAGTAACTCAGGAGTGGACCTAAGCTGCTCAAGATAATCTATTAGAATATCAAAAGAGACTCTGGTCTTTGTTATCGCTTCTTCTTTAGACATCATTAGCCCTTTCTCAAATTCCTGGTCTCTGTCTCTTGTGTCAGGGACATTCAGAAGAATGGTTTCAATTCGTGAGTGCACTGCACCTCTTATATGAGCGACTAAGTTTGCGATGCTGTTACTATCCGGTGTCGGGGAGGAAGTAATATCCTCTTCAGACAACTGTTCAATCGCTTGGAGTGTCCATTTCTTCTCTGACCTGAACTTTACTAACATGCTTTCCATAAGCTCTAAGGCGATTTCCATTTAACGTCCTCCAATCAAAATTGTTCATCTGTAAAATAATAGCAAACAAACGCTCCCCTGCACTATATCAATTAGCACAATGCTAAACTGTCCGTTAATACCCTTGACAGTCTAGTACTTTATTTCCTCAGTCTAGTACTTATTTTCTTTTGACAGAAATAGTTCCGTTAGATGATGCACAGTACGTAAACATGACGCACTAGGCCGATAGGCCACCAATCGACTGAATAAACCTAGCCGGAGGCGGGGGCCGTATATCGGCTCTCCCCTATAACAAGGAGGATATAACCGTATGGACCCATTGCGAGAGGTAGGGAAATTACTTAACAGGGCCGGGCTTTGGGAAACAAGATCAAAACGAGCATCTCTCAAGGGAGATTATGATCGGGCAGGAAAATTAAGAAATCGTTTCAACTTGCAGCTAAGGCTAGAAGAATCGAAGGAAAATACCGAGAGGAGGTAAACCACCAATGACCCAAACACCCCGGGACCGCACCCTTTACCCAGATACCCCAGCACCCAAGGAGGGCGAATAGATCGTGCTTGAATCTATGCTGCGTGGTTATCTGGAAAAGGTGGAAGAGATCAGAACGCAGTTTTTGGACACTGATGGAACAGGCTGGTCACCGAAGGACTTAAAGCATTATGTCGATGCAATTGACCCAGAAACTGCAAAACAATTGTTAAGGCACTACATCGTTTCTGAGTGGATGCGAAAAATTGAGATTGAGGAAGGAGATAACCAATGACACAACAACACTCCTGTTTTAATTGCCATCACATCATTGATGATTGCGAATATGGAGACTACGGTTCTACTCTATCAATACACTGGGACTGCGGAAAGCGTGGAGAGGAGCTACCAGAAGATGCAGACTTTCCGTTCGATCCCGCGCCGAAAGAATGCTTCAGGTTGGATTTCTGGCACAGCGAGTTTTGTTTAGAACTGGAAGATGGCAGTCAAGAAGAAATGAGCCGGGCATATGCCAAATACGAGGAATGGTGTAAGCAGGAATATGCTGCTGTTGGGCCGCAGGCCTCCGTAGCGACCGAATCAGCTTAGCGTAGCGGAGGCCGACACAGGTCTGGTACTTAACTTATAAGGGGGCATAGACCCTACACATTTAGGTATAAGGGGGAGAAGAGGAATGGATAAAAATTTTCCGTACAAATAGCTCCCTAATGTATTGAAGGTAGCCCACCAAGTACTTACTCTGGGAGGAGTGATTTTTTTTGACTCTAAGATAGGTACGATAAAAGACTTTGTTTCATCAGACAAAGAACCATATGCATTCATTTCAGCTGTAGAGACTCTTAAAACCGGGAATAAGTACCCATAAAACCCCTTCTTTCTACATTTGATTACAATAATACTAGTCCTATTGTCATATTCTAGGGAAGGAATATCGTTCGCCCAACTATCGACATAGTTAGAATAATAATTAATTAGTGAGTAAACTAGAGAATTAGAGGGAACTTGAGGCGTATTATACTCATTATCACGTTTGGTGATTTTGACTCTGATTTAAGCAGCAATGTAAAATGTTCTTGTTCTCCTTTGTAACAAAGTACGTAAAGATTTTAAGCAAAGAGCGTAGCGCATTTGCTGCGGATGCGGAGCGGACGCCGTTCTATAGATCAGATTGTTTGCACATTGAACTGAATACATATTCCGAAGTCGCTCATTAATTGGGCGGCTTTTTTATATTGGGGGAATTGATTTGAAGAAGAAGCAACAGCAGAGGAACTTAAAAGATCCGCCTCAGCAGCCGGCTAAGTGTAAGGGATGTATATGGGGGCACTGGGAGGGGACTGCACAGTTTTGTTCCAGGGTGAAATGCCAGAAGGGAAAAACTCCCTAAATGTCGAACTTCCGTATTAGGAGGTGAGATAATGAGAGCAGAAATCAGCACTCTGGATTTAGAAGATACGAAAATCCCGTTAAATAACTTGGCTTTGTCTAGCGATAAAAAAGAAATATTAGATATTTATAAAAAAATTGAATCCGGGGAAGTGCAAAATCAAGATTATATTAGGC